>CBKWLJ010000404.1:0-8776 GCA_966675205.1 uncultured bacterium | reverse complement strand
AGGAAGTGATCCAGATGGAATGCTCTTTCCTCAGTTTTCAAAAGGATTTTTTCGTACAGATAACGAGTGGCGCGATCGCCTAAACTTTCTGCTTGCCCTGCTTGACGGCGAATGAGTTGAATCATCGCTTGTTCGGCTGCTAAATCGTGCTCCACCATCTGACGGCAGGAGTAAACGCCATCATCTTCAGGAGTCCAGCAGCACAGTTGCGCTAAGGTGCTGAAGCTAGCGGCTGGAACGCCACCGAGTCCATTCAACCGTTCTCCGATTTCATGAACGTGCTCTTGCACTTCTTCATAACTGTCGTTGAAAAACTCATGCAACGAGTAAAATTCGCTGCCTTCCACTACAAAATGGTGCTTTTGGTATTGCAGATAGAGGGCCTGGAAACTCGCCAAAGCAATGTTCATCCCTTCGCAAATTGGTGCAGTGACATTGCGCTCTAGCAAGACTGGGTTGTCGTAGACTTCGCCAAATGTGCGTAATAAACCCTGAGTTTCTGCCATGGTCGTGTGCTCCTCTCATTAGGCAGGTTTTATTGCTAATGACCACTCTAGCACGCCTTATCTGGAAAAAAAAATAAAGAAATCCTGCCATCTCGGTTGAGGCGGCTGGACTACTTATCTTTTTGGGTTTATTTACACCTACCCGAGTAGGTCAGCAATTTGCTGTTATGTGTCTATTTTATCAGATTTTAGAGATTCATTTTGCAACTTGTCTACATTTGTTAGCTTTGCTCTTCCCTTTTCCCATCCCAGCTCCAGCAACATGAGTGACAAGGCTTGCCGTGCGATCGCAAATTTTGCTAAGTTAGTTGAGAATAATTAGCGTTTGTTTAAAGTGTACTGAAGTCAATGCATTCCCATAAAAACCACTTATAGCATCCCAGTGTTTTAAAAAACTTTAGCACCTGTTTGCCGATACTAATGATAAATTATTGCATCTTAGGAGGAAAATGAATCCACCCAGCTCCCAACCCCAAGTTGTCCAAGTGATTGAAATCGCAACTGCTGACCGATGGCAGGTTTACCGACGCTTACAAGAGTTATCGATTCCTTGTGAATGTGGAACGAACAAACCCCTGAGCTATCAGATCCATGACGTTACTGCTGCAATTCAAGTCTGGAGTGTGGTTCGGCAATTGACACTGCCGCGTTATGTCTTGGCCTCTTGGTTGGAACATTGCTGGGGACTTTCTCGCTAAAACAGACTTCACCAAATAATTCGTAATTATGAATTCGTAATTCGTAATTCAAAAAACGGGTCAGAAGCCTCGCCTTTTAAGGCGTCCATGTTTGAACGGGGTCTCGCATCCTGGTTCAAACATTAATTACGAATGGCGAATTACGTAGCTTGCTTCTCGCGAGAGCGAGTACTACGAATTTTTAAGGAGCCCGAAGGGCTTGACTTCAGGATGGTGGGCAAGTGCTCACCCTACAAATTTGCCAGCCTTTCAGCTATCGTTAGAGGCTTATTTGAGTAATTGTCAGCGCAATTCTTTACCTGTCGTTGAAACTTGATATTCTCATGACCAAACCGGTGATTCTACGTTTAGAAGGCATTACCAAGCAGTTTGAGCTTTCCCCATACCCAGCCGTTGCCCATGTCTCTTTAACGCTACAACAAGGAGATTTACTCAGCTTACTCGGCCCCTCTGGGTGTGGAAAAACAACGCTACTGCGAATTGTTGCAGGATTTGAGCAACCTCAGTCAGGGCTGGTGGAATTGGCTGGGCGTCCAGTGGCGGGTGGGGGGTATTGGGTGCCTCCAGAACGGCGAGATACAGGAATGGTGTTTCAAGACTATGCGTTGTTTCCTCACTTAACGGTAGCCGAGAATGTTGCTTTCGGGCTGAAGCAGAACCGAGGACAAAACAGCAAGACATCGGTGAAGGAACGAGTCCAAGAAGCGATCGCACTGGTGGGATTATCCAGACTAGGAAAACGCTACCCTCACGAACTTTCTGGAGGCCAACAGCAGCGAGTTGCACTTGCCCGTGCTTTAGCACCGCGGCCGGCATTAATTTTGTTGGATGAACCTTTGAGTAATCTAGACGTTCAAGAGCGTCTGCGGTTGCGTCAAGAAGTGCGCTCCATTCTTAAGGAAACAGGAACATCAGCGATTTTTGTCACTCACGATCAAGAAGAAGCACTCTCAATTTCCGATCGCGTTGGTGTAATGCGTGCTGGACGATTGGAACAGTTGGGAACACCTGAAGAAATTTACACTTCTCCCGCCTCTCGCTTTGTTGCCGAATTTGTCACTCAAGCTAATTTTTTACCTGCCCAACGCAGAGGACAGCTTTGGGAAACGGAAGTAGGAGCTTTTGCTATCAATATGATGGCCGATCAATTTAACTCAACGACTGAGAGCGAAAATGTTACCTTCGATACAGGTGAATTAATGTTTCGCGAAGAAAATCTCATCCTTAAGCCAGATGATGAAGCAAAAGTCGTGATTCGCGATCGCCACTTTTTAGGACGGGAGTATCGCTACTGTTTAGAAACTCCTTCCGGAAAAAGATTACACGCTCGTACTGCACTTAGTATTCAGCTACCCATAGGCATGCGGGTGAGGCTGTCTGTAGCTAATCCTCTGCAAATTTTCCCGATTACCTCATCTATCTCAGGAAATACTCCAGTATTGCTTTAATTCGCTCCAAAGTAATAGCTTTTTACATCAAAAATGCTCTTGCAATCTTAAGAGCGATCGCACTATTATCAGCATTGCTTCGTTAGCGCACTGTTCATGAAGAACACCTCGAAGTGAATCTTCCTAAAGACAGAGTGCATCTACTACAGGAGAAAGCCATGATTCATAGAAACCAGTTGAACCCCTGGTGTATCGTGCGTAAATTGCCCAATAAGCAATCGCATCTGATTGTCCGCTTTCGGCGTCCCAGTGATGCAGAAGCTCATCTAAAAATTCTCAACTCGAATAATCCCAACGCATCCTACGAAATCGTGTTTGATGTAAAATCTGCGCTATCTGACTTACCGATCCCGCAAACTGTAATGCATTAATTTAGCACCCGTTTATTCTGCACACGTTGCTAGAGTAATAGCCAGAGAAAACACACGAGATAAAAGGGGAGAGAAGGATAATGTTTCCTGCTTCCCCTTTTTCTTTTTATTCGGGCTTGTAGCGTGACTAACCTAGCTTAGGATTTATGCAGATCTACTATATATATTGATATAGCATCTGATATTTCCTAGACGAATCAAGCTTACTTCAAGACTTCCAGAGATAATAGATTAAACACATGCTTAATCGGGTTAATGATAGCTGTTGCGGGTTGCCCTTCCGCCTCATTCCGTTCGGAACCTGCATAAAGTAGACCCAGCAATCTGTTTTCCCTATCGAGTACAGCCGAGCCGGAATCTCCCGGCGCAGAAATATCTTCTTCCGCGAGTACCTGTTCGATAATGATTTGATCGACAAAGGTGGCTTTTTCAAACAAGCCATATTTCACGGTGATAGTGGCATTCACCGTATCTATATAACCTGTCGTGTGCATTGTAGTGCGACCTGTTTTCCTGACAAACTCTCCTAAATCATCAACTGTAATGTCTCGCGTCTCGGTAGGAACATTCACCCCCACATCCTTAATGGCATGGGTAACAAAATCAGGATTATCTGGCATCGCAATAGCAGCATCGATTAGATTATTAACGCCTGATTCAAACTGAATCGGATAAAACCGTTTCAAAGTCCCAATTTGATTTTCCGGCGGTGTCCCACCATCAATAGGGCCGGGTTGATAAATCGGATCTCCAGCTACTCCTTGGTTGGTATTAGCTAGAACGTGATTATTGCTAAGAATCACAGTTTGACCATCCATTTTATCTCGGACTAAACACCCTAACGTCCCTGCGGTAATATCCCGGTGTCCGATGCTGTATCCGCCAGGACAAGGTCTCATCCTTTCTGTATACTCCAGCGCTTGAAACTGCAATGCCTGAACATCAGTGATGACCTCAAGCACTCCATCTGAGGAAAACTCCCAAGGAATGTTAATCTGCTTAGGAATCCGACTTTGCACAGGTAACTGACGCAAGGAGAGTTTGCGATTGACAAAAAAGACAAGTGCGGGTTGGTCAGTTCTGTGGCCTGCGACTCGTTTCATCGTAATACCGAAGCCATTAATACAGTCACACTGACCTGCCAGTTGTAAGAAAAGAGGTCTAGCTGTGCGAACAATTCGCACCAAGTCTTGTGCTGTTGCTCTTGCCATTTTAAAAACTTCCTTGTTATTAACAAACTAAAAACAGCAGTAATTTAGTACAACTTGGTAGAATTCAATTCTCCTTTTTTGGCTCATCCCGTGTTCGAGTTAGTACAAAATCCAAAGGGAGAATTAGGCAAGGCTTTTGAATTTTTCTTCTGAAAGTCACATGGAGAAAAGTTATTGGTTGCTTGAGCAATCTGATGAAAAGTATCTACTACACCGTGCTATACAGGTTGTAGTTGTAGGGTGGGCACTACCCATTTTTTGAGCAAGCTCCGACGCTACTCCACAAGGAAAAACTCTTGTGGGATGGACTGCAAAGCCCGTTCTAGATATTTTTGCAAGAGGTCTACTGATGACATGGAAAATTCATTTTTCTGCGTCATCGTTTACTTGGTTCTCCATTAATCAGTTAAAAAGCTCGGAAAGTCCCAGTAACCTCAACTTCTACTGGATACCCTTCAATTTCACTAGGAATTTGTCCGACCAGCACCGATGCTGCCTGATTTACATAAACCTTAATACACTTTTGTTGACCTTCTTTGGTGAGACTAATTCCTACACCTGTGACTCCTGGCATTGCCATGAGCTGGTTTTCCCATTCAGCTTTAACTTCTTCAATCGTTTTATTACTCATGGGACTGCTCTCTCGCTGGATTGCCTGTTCGGTTGTCGAAATCGACGGCTGATGCTCAGTGACGTAAGCAGAGATAGCTGGAAAGCTCACTAAGACAGTGAGGAAAACTAAAATGAGTAGCTCTCTTACTACGCCAAATCTTTGGAGTCGCATGGCTTTTATCAAAGTAGTATTGAGCGTCGATAGAGCACCTTTAGCCATATACTAGTGTGGTACTCCTTTGATGGTTGAAATTAGAAACAATTTGCAATCTTTTGTTTTCCATATCTTCAATCTGGGAGCTGGAGACCTTTTTAATTGTTTGTCACTTTGGGCACGGCAACATTAATATCTAGGCAAGGGTTCGGATGTTACTGATGCCGTGCCCCTACAAAAGACAGGTTTGTTTTTGGGTGACTCCTAAAGCCAATTTCCGACTAAAACAAAAGCAGCCCAGTGCCGAGGATTCTGGTACTGAGGATTTTGTAACAAAGCAAGCTGCGCCTGACGTAGAGCTTCCGCTTTATTGATAGAAGTATGAGCTAACTCCCGATAGAACTGACTCATCAAAACAGCACTACTTTCATCTTCTACCGACCATAAAGAGGCAAGAGTACTGCGTGCGCCTGCTCTTACCGCCACTCCGGCTAGTCCTAACGCCGCTTGCTTATCTCCCCTAGCGGTTTGACAAGCACTGAGAACCAAAAGTTCGATCGCATTGGGTTGACGTTGGTCTCTGTCCCGCAGTAACTTACCTAAATCATCGATTGTCAAACGATCATCCCAGGTCAGAATAAACGTCTCCTCTTTTTTAGAACTGAACTGACCATGAGTTGCCAAATGAACAATAGGAAAAGGAACTGAGTTAATTTCCCGTTTCACGGCTTCATTGGTAAACTGCTGATTGAGAAGCACTCGCGTCGGCACCTCAGATTGAATTTCCTCTAATTCAATCGCTACATTCTGGAGAGCTGAAAATCCTGGGCGGGCTTCGGTTAATCCTCCCGTTAACGCCTTTAATTTTGACCGTTCTATAGATTTGGGAGCGAGTAATTGCAATCCTGGGGTCAAGGCGACGGCATACTTTTCCACTAAATACTGTTGTCCGTCGTAGAGAGCTGCCATGGGAACATTTCGCAAGGAACCATCGAGGACAAACACCAAGGTTTTGACTTGGCTTTGAGCTATGGCATCTTCACTCGATCGCAAAAGCCAATCATAAACTTTTTCAGACAACAACTGAGCCTTTTTTGGCGAGAACGGTTTAACAAGTTCATTGCGTAATTCATTAAGGGTTCGCTCCACTTCACTTTCCTGCACCGTTGTTTTGTAGTGGCGCAAGGGAAGTTTCGGCAATTTGACGATGATTTCTAAACGATCCGGCAAAATAATAGGATAGATGACAGCGGCTGTAGGGTCATCCTGCTCAATCACTTGGTCAATTTGAACTGGTTTTCCTGCTAAACAAGCGGTGCGGAAAAAGTTATCGAGTTCAGCCAGTTGTAGGGATTCAATCACAGAACGAGCTTGAACAAGATTTTGCTGGCTCGGTTCGGTGTTTTCATCAGATTGCAATAACAAATCGACTAATTGCCGATAAATGGGCTCTACTTCTTCCCGAAACGAAAACTGAATGTCGGGGTTGATGGCGACTAAATCACTACGAAGGGATTGTAGAGTATGAACGGATTGAGTGTAAGCTGCGATCGCAGATGGAATCTTTCCTTGAGCTTTGAGTAAGCGTCCTAATTGCCATTGCCAGCGATACGCAATCTCGGAAGCATTTGCCGTTTGAGCGATGAGTAAAGCTTGTTGGGTAAGGTTTTGAGCCTCCGCCCATTGCTGGTTTTGTTCATATAATGTGCCTAGCTGTCCTAAAGCATAAGCTTGTGCACGAGTATCGTTTAATTGTTTGGCTTGTTGCAAGGCGGTTGCCAAAATTTGACCAATGTCTAATTGTGAGAGAGTACTGGCAGAATTCATCTGTCTCAAACGCATGAGACTTTGGGCAAAGTTGATCTGAGCATAGATGCTTGCCCGACTCAGAGGTAAGTTTAGAATTGATGCTTGGATTTGTGGGGCTAAGTTCTCAGCTAAATTAACTTGTTGCGTATCGAGAAGTACACTTAGTTGATTAAGCTGTGCTTGAATCTGGGTTAGAGGAGAGGTAGCAATGGTTTGTGCCTGTTGGTAATAGTCTAAAGCGGCTTGAGTATCGGCTTGAACACGACTGGTATTCCCTAAACTCAGAAGTACAGCACTCACTTGCGGGAGCGATCGCAATTGCTGAGCAACGGTTAAACTTTGCTGTAATATTTGTTGAGACTGCTCTAAATCGCCAATTACGCGCAAGGCATTGCCGAGACTCCGCAATCCCATGACTTTGATAAGAGAGTTGGGTTGGCGTTGCAGGGATTGTTCTACCTGTTTCAAGGTTTTATTGGCTTGCAGGTAAAACCCTAAGGTTTGTAAGGCTTGAGCTTGGTTAATCAGACTACCGGTGATTCCCGCCTCATCACCAATTTGGGTATAAATCGCGGTAGCTTGCTTCCAGGTAGTTAAAGCGTCTTCTGCTTTCCCTTTAATCAGTTGTAGTTGCCCTTGTGTGTTGAGGGTTTGGGCAAGAATTGATAATCGTGTGGGTGTAGTGTTGGTATTTTGTTTTAATAGATTCAGGCTGTTTGTGATTGCCTTATCGGCTTCATCCCAGTTTCCTAGCTGTTGGTAAGCTAAGCAGAGATAGTTAAGTGCTAAGGCTTGATTGAGACTATCTTGTTGTTTTTGATACAGTTCTACTGCCTGTCGCCAAACCGTTACTGCTTCTGCCAACTGTCCCGCTTCATACAGGGTTTTCCCCTGCTGGATTAGGGGTTCTGCATAAATTTGGCTTTGGGGGGAAGCAGAAGTGGAGGTGGGAACATGAGCAACAATTGGTGTGGCTACCGTGCAAAGCAAGGTAGTCATGAGTGTTAAAAAGACGTAAGTAATCCAACCCTTACCCCACTTGCTCATTGATGTCCTCACTGAATAGGGTGAGCGCACTTTGTTGTTACTTAATACGGAGTTGGGCTAGCTCATTGGGATAAAAATGGCTAAAATTTTGTCTTTCTTAACAACGTGGGATATTCAATTTGGTGAAATGACCAATATGGCGCTTCTGTGTATCTGGGGTTCCTGGTTGTAGGGCATCCACGAGGGATGCCCCTACTATTTTTGGGTTTTGGGTATGACGGCCACAAATTCGCCAACAATATTACGCGAACCTTTGCTACATTTTCCTTTGCTAAATTAGATCTAAGAAATGTGATGGTGGCGGTTGAGTTTGACAAGGGTGGGTGAGAGTCCTGTCTTTTTGCCAATTTTTGGGTTCTGTAACGAACAATGCAGCGAACAGTACTGATTTAAGGTCGCTACAGGTAGGCTTAAACCCGTCATTTCTCGAGTTGGCAGTGGCACATCCGGGCAAAATTCAAACTGTCCTTCTTCAATTTGAAATAAAGCACATAATTTTTGCAATACTTGAATTTTGAAGAGGTGCTTGAGCTGTTTACCTTCTAAGACTAATCGGGTTTTAAGGTACAAACCTAGCGGTTGGCCGACTGGACAGGATTGAGCGAGTTCAGCAATCAGGCGATTCTTGACTCCTTGGTGTTGTGCGATTAGAGAAACCAAGCCTTTTTGATCTAAGTGATTCGCTGCTGCTACAATACGACCTCGATGCACCCAAATGTAAAGAATTAAGGGCTTCTCTCGGCTTTGGGGGGAGATGTAGAGCTTGAGTAAGCCAGTTTTTTTTCCTCTCTCAATCAGTTGAAAAATTTCAGCCAGGGAACAGTCTGTGAGAAAGCCTTTGATAGACACAATAGTTTTATCTATGGTTAAAAGATGCCCCTAGTTAGTCTATCAATAGTTAATGAGTAAATTTTGAGTAT
>CBKWLJ010000403.1:0-8805 GCA_966675205.1 uncultured bacterium | reverse complement strand
AGAGAAGCTCAAGTTAACTTTATTCTTCAACCTATTATCAATAGACTTCTGGCGAATTTTATCCAAAAAAATCGGCTAGAAAATAAGCTCAAAGCGATACTATATACATTCCAGAAGCATTTTCCTTTAAAACCGGGGTATGCGGGTGGGAATATCCTCAATCTACTGTGTCAACTTCAAACGAATTTAAGTGATTATGACTTTTCGGATTTAACCGTTTGGCAAGCCTATCTCAGGAATGTCAATTTATATCATGTGAATTTTGCTCGCGCCGATCTAGCCAAATCGGTTTTTGCTGAAATTTTTGGCAGCATTTTATCCTTGGCATTTAGTCCAGATGGAACACTATTAGCAACAGCAGGTGACGGAGGTGAGATTCACTTGTGGCAAGTGGCGGATATGAAGCCACTTTTGACCTGCGAGGGTCACGTCCGTTGGGTACTGTCTGTTGCCTTCAGCCCAGATGGTCGAACTTTAGCCAGTGGCAGCGATGACCGAACTGTAAAATTATGGGATGTCCAAACGGGTCAATGCCTGAGGACTTTTGAGGGACATACGAGTTGGGTACGCTCAGTTGCCTTGACGCCAGATGGTCTCACACTTGCCAGTGGCAGTGATGACCACACGATAAAGGTGTGGGATATCCACACAGGTCAAGCCTTGAGAACTTTGTCAGGACACACAAGGGAAGTTCTGGGCGTTGCCTTGACGCCAGATGGTCTCACGCTTGCTAGTGCCAGTAATGACTATACCGTAAAGGTGTGGAATATCCACACAGGTCAAGCCTTGAGAACTTTGTCAGGACACACAGGGAGAGTTTTGTGCGTTACCTTTAGTCCTGATGGTTTGACGCTTGCTAGTGGCAGTGATGATTGCACCATTAAGTTATGGGATTGGAGTACTGGTCAACTCCTAAGAACCCTTCAGGGACATGCGTATCGGGTCAAAGCAATTGTCTTCAGTCTAGATGGTCAAACCCTAGCGAGTGGCAGTCACGATCGCACAGTGAAGTTGTGGGATGTCCATACAGGTCAATGCTACAAAACATTGCACAGACACGCTAATCGGGTTTGGGCAGTTGCTTTAAATCCGGATGGTCAAACTCTAGCTAGTGGCAGTGACGACCGAACTGTAAATTTATGGGATGTCAAAACGGGTCAATGTCTGAGAACGTTACGAGGATACACAAATCGAGAACACTCAGCCACCTTTAGTCCGGATGGGAGTCTGCTTGCCAGTGGTAGTGGTGACTCTAATGTGAGATTGTGGGATGTCAAAACGGGTCGATGCTTAAAAACCTTGCAGGGGCATATCTCTTGGGTACTGTCAGTCGTCTTCAACCCTCAAGGTAATATCCTAGCTAGTGCCAGTGAAACACTAAAGTTGTGGGATGTCCATACGGGTCAATGTCTCACTACGTTGCAGGGAAATACCACTGTGATCTTGTCAGTTGCCTTTAACCCTCAAGGTAAAATTCTAGTGAGTGGTGGGAGTGATAATACAGTGAAGTTGTGGGATGTTAACACAGGCCAATGTCTTACCACGTTACAAGAACATACCAACTGGGTCTGGTCAGTGACTTTTAGCCCCCAAGGGAATATGCTGGCAAGTAGTAGTAGCGATCGCACCGTGAAGCTATGGGATGTCCGCACAGGTGAGTGCCTGAAAACGTTGCAGGGGCATAGCAATGGGGTTTGGTCTGTTGCTTTTTGTCCTCAAGGTAAGACTTTAGTTAGTGCCAGTGATGACCATACTCTAAAAGTTTGGGACATTAATACAGGGGAGTGCCTGAAAACGTTACAGGGTCATACTAATGGCGTTTGGTCAGTTGCCTTTTGTCCTCAAGGTCAGACTTTAGTCAGCGCCAGTGATGACCATACCCTAAAAATCTGGGATGTCAGTACTGGTGAAGCATTGAGAACTCTAGAAGGACATAGCGATCGGGTGTATTCTGTTGCCTTTCATCCCGACGGTCACACCTTGGTCAGTGGTAGCCAAGATGGAACAATTAAGCTTTGGGATGTGGTAACAGGTAATTGCTTAAAAACGCTGAAAGCTGACCGACTTTACGAGGGTATGAACATTACTGGTGTTACAGGTTTAACAGAGGCGCAGAAAGTCACGCTGAAAGCGTTGGGTGCAGTCGAGTTAGAAGCGAATAAGTAGGTGGGCATTAATGTTTGTCGTTGAGGCAAGGCAAAGGGCAGAAGGCAGAAGGGAAAAGGGTTTTATGCTCTTAACATTTGTTTAAATACCTGCCTTTATTTGTGCCTACCTACTTAGTCGCGTTTCTAGTTCTTCCCCTTTCCCCTGGAGAAACGAGGTTTCTGTCAAGTTCCGTTCCAGGCAGTGGCTAACCACTCATTTCCTAGCCAGAATCGTAGTTAGGAATCAGAGGATGATCAACTGAAGCTTTTATGAGTAACTTGCACCAGTCAGGGGCTATGAATGAAATTACGTTAGAGTGGCAAGAATTTGGACGGACGAAAATTTATACTATTTATGACCAACAACCGAGTAAAAATCCCGGAACGGTTCGGATTGGTCGCAATCCCGCAGAGTGTGACATCGTTTTAAACGATCCCACGGTATCGGGGTTACACGTTGAACTCTTTTTTAATGCTTCTACTCAAACCTTTGTCTTGCGGAACCTCCGTTATAGTAATCCTCCAATTGTCGATGACCAACAAATTGTGGCCCAAGTGGTGCCAATACATTCAGGAAGCATCATCTATCTAGGGCAACTGGAACTTAGAGTGGTGGGTGTTTCTCTGCATCAGCCGAGCAACGGTATTCCGCCAACTATTTTACTTCCCCCCCAACCTTTGGCAACTTTTCCTCCATCAACACCTGTGGGAATTTCCTATGGGTTGGAATGTCCCAAGTGTCATCGAGTTTCACCTTATGAACGGATGGAGTGGGGATGTCAGTGGTGTGGTACTTCCTTGGCCGCAGCGTCTAGTGTTTTAATGTCGCCTAATCCTTAGAGAATTGGATAGGAAACCGTAAATATAGCTGTCGCCATAAAGGTTAGGACTTTCTTTAACCGCCCAAACGACCATGTACCAGTAATAAGCATAATAGCCTTCTGCCTTTTGCCTTTTACCTTCTGCCTTCTGCCTTCTGCCTTCTGCCATAAACGCAGATATACAGGACTTTATGATCGGGTTTTAAGGATGGAACAACAATGAATTCTGCCCCTTTGCGGATACAGTTGAGTTGGGATGACCCAGCAACAGGAGATAGGCGAGAACCGACACTGGCTGTTCCCATTGCACTCGGGCGTGATTTCAATGGAATGCCTGCCCAGATTCAAGGGCGTCCTGTCTCCCGCATGGTATTGGATAGTGGTGAAGTCTCTCGCTTCCATGCCTTGATTGATACAGAGAGTAGCGGGTTGGTGGTAATTGACCAAAATAGCAGCAACGGTACTGTTGTGAATGGTAACCGTGTTGGGGTGGGCGATCGCACTTTTTTGGCCAATGGTGATACGCTACAACTTGGCCCTTACCAAATTGCAGTGTCCTTTGGTGTGAGGACACAACTGTCTGCCCCTTCCAGAAATTCCCAGATTTTCTTTAATCCCATTACCGGCTTACCCGACCCCAACCCGTCTCCCCTGCCGCCTGTAGGGACACAAACTGTGTCCTTTCCGCCTCCAGCGTTTCAGGCATTGGAAGTGACGGTGCAAGACCTTCATGCTACAGGATTAACAGTTGATGAAGTGGATTATGCAACGGTTGGGGCAGGGTTGGGTAGTTTTGTTTGGGTAGATTTATTGAGAATTTGCGGGGTGAAATGCGCTCAAATTGCTGCACTGGGCGTTAATCCTCAGCCTTATAGTCGTTATCAGCAACTGTGCCTGTATTCCCAAATTCCATTACATGAACGGTTGCGATCGAATTCAGATTCTTGCCCTGATAATATCTGGGGATGGCCGAGTTACGCTCTACGAGAAGCATGGCATGATGCCATTCGGGGGCGTTTGGGGGGGTTGAGGTATCTATGGCAAGTGTTTGCAGAACCCACATTTGCCCAAACCTATACGCCTCGTGCTGGTAATGTGTTTGCTTCATTGGATCGAGAAGCGAAGCGAATTGGATGGGAACAGGTGTTTCGTTATGCGAGTGTGCGTGCTATCCGGAAAACCACAGATGGACGTTATGCGATCGCATATTCTCGCACCACCACCGGACAGCGCAACCATGCCTTCTTAATTACTCGTTACCTGCACTTGGCAACGGGGTATCCGGCGATTAAGTTTCTCCCCGATTTGCAAGCGTATCGGGAGAAAACCCAGGATTTTAGGTCAGTGGTGAATGCTTATGAACACCATGACCATATTTACCAACATTTAGAGAAATATGGCGGTACAGTACTGATTCGCGGTCGAGGAATTGTGGCATCAAGGATTGTACAGCGCGTATACGAAGCACGATGGCGTAACCCACAAATTAGGTTAATACATTTAATGCGATCGCCAAAACCACTGGGTAACAAATTTGGTTCTTCCCAACGACGGGTAGAAAACCATTATGAATTTCAACCTTTTAATTGGCCCAAAGCCTGTTGGGGTGGAGAACTGAGGGAAATGTTAGAAAAGGCTAACCCCCAAGAACGACAGCGTTTACTCGCGGACTGGGGCGGGACAACGACCGCTCAACGTCGCGATTGGCAGCATATTGTTACAGAAGGACTAAAGTTTGGCTGGTACAAAATTGAGTTTGGGGAAGTGGAACGGGTTGAACGCGAAAAAAACTGTATTGTTACTTACATTCAGGAAAAGAATTTTAAAGGGCAAATGCGTCTAGAAGCGGACTTTATTATTGATGCTACAGGACTTGATGCGAATGTATCTGCCAGTCCTCTACTCAATGATTTAGTGACGCATTACAATTTACCGCTCAATCCTTTGGGGCGTTTGAGTGTGAGCAATGATTTTGAATTAGTAGAAATGCGCGTGTCACGAGGTCGGATGTATGCAGCAGGAGCGATTACATTAGGTGGCCCCTATGCGGCTGTGGATAGTTTTTTAGGGTTGCAATATGCCGCTTTATGTGCTGTAGATGCCATTACTGCTAATAAAGCCCCTGAAATTCATCCCTTAAACTTTGTTCGTTCCTTATTTCAATGGTTAAAGTGGGTTACTAATCAATCCCCCTGTTGATTGGATATCAAAAATCCATCAGGCTTTCTGCGAAGCTACATCGATTCAAACACTTCTACATCCCGCCGCATTTCTTGAATATCAAATGAACGTGGATTCCTATAGAGTATTACTAAGTATTACTAGCCTAGACGCAAATACAAGAACGCAAACATTAACATGAAAATTCTATTTGTTGCCGCCGAAGCCGCTCCCATTGCCAAAGTAGGTGGTATGGCAGATGTTGTGGGTGCTTTACCTAAAGTCTTGAGGCGGATGGGGCATGATGTGAGGATTTTCATGCCCTACTACGGCTTTTTACCCGATAAGATGCAAATCCCTTCAGAACCCATCTGGCGGGGCTATGCTATGTTTCAGGATTTTGCCGTCTATGAGACGGTTTTACCAGGAAGTGATGTGCCTCTGTACCTCTTTGGGCATCCTGCCTTCTCTGGCCGTAACATCTATGCCGGTGCTGATGAAGAGTGGCGATTCACACTATTTGCTAATGGGGCTGCTGAGTTTGCTTGGAACTATTGGAAGCCGCAAATCATTCACTGCCATGACTGGCACACCGGTATGATTCCTGTGTGGATGCACCAATCCCCAGACATTAGCACAATGTTTACCATTCATAACCTAGCCTATCAAGGCCCTTGGCGGTGGAAATTGGAGCAATTTACTTGGTGCCCTTGGTATATGCAAGGTCATAATACGATGGCGGCTGCGGTTCAGTTTGCTGATCGGCTAACGGTTGTTTCTCCAACCTACGCTGAGCAAATTAAAACGATTGAATACGGCGAAACTTTAGAAGGATTGCTATCGTTTATCAGTGGGAAAACGGTAGGAATTGTCAATGGAATTGATACAGAAAGCTACAATCCAGAAACTGACAAATACATCCACGAAAACTTTACTGCTGATACCATTGAGAAGCGCCGTGCGAACAAAATTGCCCTGCAAGAAGAAGTGGGATTACAAGTCAACTCCGCTACGTTTCTGATGGGGATGGTGACGCGCCTGGTAGAGCAAAAAGGTATTGATTTATTAATCCAGGTGTTGGATCGCTTTATGGCTTATACAGATAGTCAATTTATCCTATTAGGTACAGGCGATCGCTACTACGAAACTCAAATGTGGCAGTTAGCATCCCGCTATCAAGGACGGATGTCTGCTCAATTGCTCTACAATGACGCCCTCTCTCGACGTATCTATGCAGGTTGTGATGCTTTCCTCATGCCTTCACGCTTTGAACCTTGCGGTATCAGTCAAATGCTGTCCATGCGCTATGGCTGTGTGCCCATTGTACGTCGCACAGGAGGTCTTGTTGATACTGTTTCCCACCATGATCCTGTAAATCAAACCGGTACTGGCTACTGTTTTGATCGCTATGAACCCTTAGACTTCTATACAGCGATGGTGCGTGCTACTGAGGCGTTCCGTTTTAAAGATCAATGGCAAACGCTACAGCAGCGAGGCATGAAGCAGAACTTTAGTTGGGAAAAATCAGCGAAAGAATATATCAGGGTGTACAAAGAAATGTTGGGATTGCCTCAAGATGAACCCTTAGAAGCACCGCAAGAACCATCACTTGCTAATGCTGTCAGTTAGACACCTAATCTAGGGGCACGGATATACATCGTGCCCTCCTCAATGGTGCATCTATCTCTAGCCTTACTTTTCATCATTCATCATTCATAATTCCTAATTTTCCTAAATCGCGTCTTGTAAGACCTTGCGAGTGTTGCGCCACGCCCAGATTCCTGCGAAAGTGACAACAAAGCTCATACCAATCAATACCGCCGATAAACCAATCGCATCCGTTAAAGGTCCAGCGATCGCCAGTGGTACACTCAGAGCAATATTCACAATATTGTTCTGAAATCCAAAGACTTTACCTCGCATAGATTCTTCTGTAGAGGCATGAATCGCTGTTTGCATGGGTACACCCACTAATGAGGCTCCCAATCCTAAGAAAGCACTCAGCAGCAACCCCAGCCAGATATGGTGGATGAAGGTAAATACAGCTAGGACAAAAGCCATACTCAAGAAACCTAGCAAGGGTAATGGCTTGTGGTGGAAGCGCTCGCCCCAATGCCCTAATGCTCCTGCACCTAAGACTAAACCAATTCCTGCTGCGGCTAACAAAAAGCCAAATTGAGTCGATTTTAAGCCCACTCGTTCTGCCAAACTAAAAGCAAGAACTGTTAAAGCCGCAAAGACGGAATATAGAACCGTCAGTTGAATCATCGCATTTTTGACCAAGCGATTTTTCCACAAATAACGTAGTCCCTCTTTAAAATCATTCCAGGGATGGATAGCAAGGTTCTTTGTATTCAGTTTCTTTTCTTTAAGTGGAATAAAAAAGCCACTCAGTCCCGCAATAATATACAGCACCCCTACAAAAAAGTCTTGGCTTCTGTCTCCTGCCCAATCTTTGACTAATGTTAATAAAGGTTCCCCGATCGCAAAACCAACGATCAAAGACCCCATCATAGTTGTCGTAAATAGAGCATTCGCTGACATTAAGTTTTCCCGTTTTACCAATAATGGGATAACCGCCTGTTCAGCCGGAGCAAAAAATTGTGTCACGCTAGAAATTAAAAATGTAATGACTAGCAGGATAAAAAACTGCTTGGGCAATAAGGGGATTAACAGCATTAATGCCGCACGAATCATATCAGCGGCAATCATCATTTGTTTTTTCGGAAAGCGGTCTACAAAAATTCCTGCGGCTGAGCCAAACAAAATCGCTGGTAAAGTAAAAGCGATCATCAGCACAGAGCGCATTGAATTTTCAAACGCAGGTGGTGATTGATAGTCTTCGAGTAAAGCAATAAGCAAAACAAAAAAGACCTTATCGGCCACCTGGGATACGACCTGTCCAAACCACAGCACCATAAAAGGCTGATTTTTCAACAGAGCGCGAAATCCACTCTCCAATGGAGGAGGTTGAGCTGGAAACATAGAAAGAGTTTGAAAGCCTCTTGATTTCTTTCCCTAGTTTGTGCTGACAAAAGGGCACTGCTGCCAGTTTAGCAGCCAGTTTTTGGAGTGGGCTAGTAGCAGAGGTCGTAGTTTTCACTCCCAACCTCCGTACACTCCTCTCTTTACCTACCAAGATTAAGAAAAATGTAGGGTATGGACACGAGAGAAGCGATCACAGACCCAATTAACACAGAGAGTCTAATTCATGTGCATTTTCATCAATTGTCACCTCGGAGTTGTTAGTTCTACCTTCAGATTGGGTTTAGGGTCTTGCGCTACCCATCCTTGAGACGAAGAGTAGCGAAGTTCAAAATGTAGATGCGGCTTGTTAATATCAGGTTGCCCAGTGGAACCCACTGTTCCCAATTGATCTTGGGGTTTCACCTTCTGACCCGTCCTGACAAAAACATCCTGCAAATGAGCATAGCGGGTTTGGCGGCCCCCTTGATGATTAACCACAACTAAATTTCCGTAACTGCCCTGTTTTCCAGCGAAAGCTACAGTTCCCTGATCAACACACAGAACTGGCGTTCCTACTTCTGCCTGCAAATCGATGCCACTGTGAAACCGATCTTCACCCGTTGTAGGTTCTTGATACCAACCATAATCCAGTAATACTGGAGCCACAGTGGGTAAAGGGTACGCATTGAATCCAGTATAAGGATCTGGAG
>CBKWLJ010000402.1:0-8822 GCA_966675205.1 uncultured bacterium | reverse complement strand
GCATCCGCTGACGCAGGCAGTAATTACAGAGATGACGAATGATTAAAAAACCTGAGCCACAGGCAAATCAAGGAATTGTCTCAACCCACGGCAACCTGATAATAATGAGCGATAAAATAGACTCTTAGCCGTAACTCAAGCGACCATGAACTACCAAGATATCATCACCATTGAACCAGGCAAACGAAGCGGCAAACCCTGCATTCGAGGAATGCGAATCACTGTCTACGACGTTCTTTCCTACCTCGCCTCCGGCATGACTCCCGAAGCCATCCTCGAAGACTTCCCTTACCTAAACCACGAAGACATTCTCGCCTGTCTCAGCTATGCCGCCGATCGCGAACAGAAAACACTGACGATCGCTGCATGAAATTGCTGTTCGACCATAACCTTTCCCCTCGCCTAGTCGATCGCCTCACCGACCTACATCCCCAATCACAACACGTCTTTCTTCTGGGTATGGATCAAGACGATGATCGACAGATTTGGGATTATGCAGCACAGAATGATTTCACAATCATTACAAGAGATTCTGACTACAACGACCTCAGCATAATGCTTGGTTTCCCACCAAAAGTCATCTGGATACGTCGTGGCAATTGTTCTACCCAGACGATCGAAACGATGATTCGTGCCTCTAATGCCATCATTCAACAGTTCATTCAGAATGACTCTCTTGGGGTTCTAGCTCTTTACTGAACAATATATTTAGGGATGGTTAGAGATGGTTAGGACAGATTGGTTTGATTTGGGCGATCGCATCTTCCAAGGTCACATTATCTAATAATTGGGTGCGATTGTCTGTAGTCAAAAATGATGATTTTAGTCCTCACTACAAACTCTCTATATATTAGGGTTCTATTGCCGGACACCCTATAACTCATATTTCTTGAGAATCTGCACCCAACACCGATGCCCGCAAATTCTGCCAATACGTGGGAGTCACTGGTTCGCTGTCAGAATCCAAACCCTCTTGCAGCAGACGTTCTAGCTTTTCTTGAGCCTGTTTTCGTTTTTGGTCTTGCTGTACTAAATCTAGAAAATACTCCACCGCACTCGCATAAGCCCCTGACTGAATTTGAGCCTCAATATATGCTTGAAGGTCTTCCGGTATGGCAAGAGTGATGTTCATCGTCCAAGAAGAGTTGAGGTGTCTTCATTGTATCAATCTGCGGCTTGGCAGTACTTTCCCCTCTATAGCGCGCTTCTATCCCATCGTAATAGCCTATTCAAACAAGCGTTGTAACCATTCGACAAAAGCAAGTGCTATGGCACAATCATACTTCAGTACCTGCGCTGTAATGGCTTGCCCCATCGGCATCCCTGGCGTCTCCTGCCAAGCCAACCAAGTGTGAATCAGTGCTTTGGGACGGTGAACCAACGTATAGCAGTTGAGGCAATCCCGTTCAATCTCTTGCAAAATCACCTCAGCTTTCGGACGCAAAGCATCATCTGGCGCTATCAGATGAGCCACAAAATCCTCTAACATTCCAGGGAGTTGATTGTCAAGCATCAGCCAAACTCCCACTCGTGGTAAATCGGGTGGTGCATAAACCCAACCTTCAGGTGGTGGAGATTTAGGAATATCTATATACCCACTAGTACTGAGCCTATCTCGAACCGCTTGCCATCGCGCAGCCAAATCGAGATCGGCATCAACAACAATTCCTAATGTTTGCAACTTTGGTTCATCTATTCTAGCTGGCAACCCAGCCAAAAGCGCCTCAATTCCTTCTGTGCCATCTTCTTCGGGTACTTCTACAGAAAATGTTTCTGGAAGCTGATATTGATTGCACAAAGCCCAGATAACGTGTCGGTCATTTTTGCCTTCAACCAATAGCTGACGAGGTTTTGGTTTTTTCGGCATTAGCGCACCTCAATACTTTGGCGCACAGCAACGCTTAATTTTTCAGCCGGGTATTCTACAGGACGTATATTTTCACCTTTGCGACTCAATCGAAATAACTTGCCGACTGAGTTAGCTTCTAATTCATCCAATGCTTCCTGAAATGCAGCGATACAATCCCAACTGTGAGTAGTGGCAAAAACTTGAACATTTAACTGCTGTGCTATTTTCAAAAGCAAACGCCACATATCGGTTTGAGCCTCATAGTGCAGACCCGTCTCAATTTCATCTACCAACAAAAAACCGTTTTCAACTGTTACGGCTGACATGGCTAAGTTGAGGATACGGCGCATTCCCTCACCCATACTTCCAAGCGGAATCGGATACTGTCCGCGAAGCCTAACTAAAATTCCACTATTAACTGTTGCAGGATTAGTAAAACTAATGCGATCTAAAGATGGCTCTAAAATTTTCAGGGCATCTATTACTGTGTCTTCTTTTGGAGTAAGAGTAATTTTACTCCAGAGAGCAGATAGTTGTTCAAAGCTAAGATTATTGGTCGTTAAAAATAAACTTCTGCCAGTTATAAATTGACTAGATTGTGGAAAGAAGTTTAGCAATTTTCTGGGTGAATGAAATGGCTGGAACCATTTGGACTCGATTAAGCCCTCATAATTTACGGGGATGATAATTTTATCCACTCCAGATTGAAAAATAAGCGTCAAAGAACTTGTATCAGCCTTAGATAAGGATTGAGGCGAATTAACTTGTAGCTCATTATGTTGTAAATAAATTTTAAGATTTGGGTAAATATCGGTTGTTGATTGAAAACAGATAATTTGCTCTAAGGTAGCCTGATGAGCGTAAAAGATAGACTCTAATCTATAGTTAATATGACGCAGAGGTTCACCTGTAATAGAATTATAATCCTTGAATTGTTCAATAAATTCTCCTCGGTTGTCTAGTAAATCACCTAAACATCGAGGGTTGCCTTGATTAACTAACAGATAAATCGCTTCCAACAGACTGGTTTTGCCGCTATTATTCATACCGACGATAAGATTGACACGCGCCAAACCGTCGATATGGAAATCTTTGAAGCAGCGATAGTTTTGAATGGTAAGGTCGCGTAACATGAAGCCTTCTGCCATGCAGTGATTATTATCTCCCATACTAGGGGCTGGAGGTCGCTTCGATGAACGCATCAGCTAGATGAATGTGCGATCGCTCCAGTAAGCTAAAATCAGCTCAAATCCCTCTACACCAATCGGGTAAGCTCGGAAGTGACTAGGATAGGAGTAGCAGTCACAAGGAGTTGCAGCAAGTCAACTCTTGTTGGTGTCCAGTGGTAGGAGGTATGATTTTGACTGATTCATGGTCTGAACCTGAGTTTCCCAATACTTCTGGTTTCGATGAATTAGACAGTGCGCTTTCGAGCTTTGACGAAATTCAGGAAGAACTAAACTACAAACAGGCACAAGATGCACTGCGAGATTTGGTGAGTCATCTTGATTTAACGCCACGAGAACAAGCGGGTTTAGAGTCTGAAATTGAGGGATTAACCGCGCTGTTGGACAAACTAGAGCATTCCTGCCTTCAGATTGCTGCTTTTGGCATGGTGGGACGGGGTAAATCGTCTGTACTCAATGCTTTATTAGGTCAACCTGTGTTTGAGACAGGTGCGTTGCATGGGGTGACTCGCAGCAGTCAGACAGCGAATTGGCAGTTAAGTCAGGAGTCACTGGGAAATAGCGATCGCGATATCCTTAAAGTTGCTCTACCCAGTATGGGCAATTCCCAAATTCAACTGATTGATACGCCAGGAATTGATGAAGTAGACGGTGAAACGCGAGAAGCTTTGGCGCATCAGGTGGCCCAGCAGGCAGATTTGATTTTGTTTATGATTGCCGGTGACATCAGCAAGGTGGAATTCGATGCGCTTTCCCAACTGCGGGATGTCGGCAAACCGATGTTGCTAGTGTTCAACAAAATTGACCAATATCCAGAGGCCGATCGACAAGCGATTTATCGCAAAATTAGAGATGAACGGGTAAAGCAGTTGCTTTCACCGGATGAAATTGTCATGGTTGCTGCCTCCCCCTTAGTTGCTCAAGCGGTGCGGCGTCCTGATGGTAGCATGAGCTTCCAACGGCGGCCAGGGAAACCGCAGGTTGAAGAGTTGAAGCTAAAAATTCTGGAGATTTTGCACCGGGAAGGCAAATCTTTAGTTGCACTCAATTCGATGCTTTATGCGGGTGAAGTTAATGAACGGTTGGTGAGTCGGAAAATGGCGATTCGGGATGAGAGTGCCAATCAGATTATTTGGAAAGCAGTGATGACAAAAGCGGTTGCGATCGCACTCAATCCCCTTACGGTTGTAGACCTACTCACCGCTACCATTATTGATGTCGTGATGATTCTAACGTTATCTCGTCTCTACGGCATTTCCATGACCCAGCAGGGAGCGTTAGGATTATTGCAAAAAATTGCGATCGGTATGGGGGGAATTGGTGCCAGTGAACTGCTGATTACCTTTGGACTCGGTTCCCTGAAAAGCTTGTTGGGCCTTTCTGCACCTGCAACCGGGGGCATTTCTTTAATGCCTTATGTTTCGATAGCACTCACTCAGGCGGGAGTCGCGGGTGTATCATCGTATGCGATCGGACAAGTTACTAAGGTTTATTTAGCCAATGGAGCGTCTTGGGGGCCAGATGGGCCAAAAGCTGTCGTGAGCCGCATTCTCTCCTCACTCGATGAAACCTCAATTCTCAATCGCATTAAAGGAGAATTGGAAGCGAAACTTGAGCGACACCGATGGAATATTAAATCTCCCTAAACCAGCCATTTTTTCTCCCCCAGTTCCCTCAACCTCCCCAGCTTCCCCATCTGTGCCAAATACTACACTCGCAAGCCACTTAGTATGATTGTGTGCGGTTGCGTTAAATTCTTGTTAAAACTGGGTATATCTCAAGGAAGAGGAAGATGATTCAAAATCAATTCCGAGCCACGAAGTATTTTACCATTTTAATTGGTTTCTTACAAGACCGCCTGTCGTTTCTACAAGAAATTCGCTCTGGCATCAAACTTAAGTCAAAAAGTACTGCCCTACTCATTTGTAGTTCAATATTTTTTGCCATCTATGGTGCGATTATTGGGGCTTTCCATAGTTGGGAGCAGGCAATTTCTTCTGCTATTAAACTTCCAGCTCTTTACTTAATTACACTCCTGATTTGTTTCCCAACTTTATATTTTTTTAACACACTGTTTGGTTCACGAAAAACAGCGGGTCAGCATTTTACGATGCTTCTAACTGCTGTTGCGGTGATTAGTGTTTTACTGTTTAGTTTTGCACCAATCACTTTATTTTTCCTAATCTCTACCCAGAATTACCAGTTTTTTATCCTGCTCAATGTCGTTATCTTCACGCTGACTGGATTTATTGGCATTAAATCTCTCTATCAAGGAATGCAATTACTGGCTCAACAGGATAGTGACGGCTTAGAAACGCGGATGAGTATTTTACGGTTTTGGCTGGTGCTTTATGCCTTTGTTGGGACTCAATTAGCCTGGACACTGCGTCCATTCTTTGGTACACCGGGAACGACTTTTGTGCTGTTCCGCCAGCTAGAAGGTAATTTTTATCTGAGTTTGGTACAAGCGATCGCAGAAATTTTAGGATTTTAATTCAGGATTGACGCATGGCTTTCCTCTTTAGGGGCAATCCTTCCATGATGGCAAACGAACTCTTGTGCTGCCAAAAAGTAGTGACCTACTCCTAAAGAGATGTGAGCGTTCTGGCTTAACCTTTGTAAACTAGAGCAGGAGCCACATCAATTATGATTGCATGGATAACTTCTACAGGGAAATCAATCAGCCAGACCAGCAAATTGACTTAGCCAAGGCAGCACTCTATATTGCTCAAGAAGAATATCCAAATCTTGATATTGATGAGTACCTGAACGCCTTAGAGGTTATGGCAGATGAGGTTCAGGAGCGCTTACCAGCCGCACGCTATCCCTTGCGAATTATCCAGAGTTTGAATCAATACTTCTATGATGATTTAGGCTTCTCAGGTAACACCCAGGATTACTACGACCCCCGCAATAGCTTTTTTAATGAAGTGATTGAGCGTCGTACTGGAATTCCCATCACTCTCTCCTTAGTCTACCTAGAAGTTGCCAAACGCCTAGATTTCCCGATGGTTGGCATTAATATGCCTGGACATTTTTTAATTCGTCCAGAATTTGAGAATGCTGAAATCTTTGTAGATGCTTTTAATCGAGGTGAAATTTTATTTAAGCAAGATTGTGAAGTACGACTTGCTCAAATTTACGGGCATCCCATGCAACTCCAACCGAGTTTCCTAGCTTCTGTGAGTCCCAGGCAGTTTTTGGCGCGAATGCTGAGAAATCTTAAATTTATTTACCTCAATCGCAAAGATTTCTCGAAAGCGCTGAGTGCTGTTGAACAGATTTTACTGTTGTTTCCCGACGACCCTATGGAATTACGCGATCGCGGGCTGATTTACTACCAGCAGGGAAACACTGGGAAAGCATCGCGGGATTTAGAGATATATTTAGCGATACTTCCCAACGCCGAGGATGCCAAAGCGATTCGTCGATTACTAGAACAACTGAGTCACGAGGCATAAGCCGATGAATTATGAATTATGAATTATGAATTATGAATTGGTTGTTAGTTTTCCTTTTCATCATTTAGAGTTCATAAACTCTTCACTGTGTGCTTCGATATACTTCTTCTGCGACTCGTTTGAGGCGTCTGAGTTGGGCTTGCATATCGTTTTTTGTCCAATTAGCGGCAAAGGTATTAAAGCCCCAGCTAACTAATGGATTGGGAATTTCAAACTCAAAACGGTTGAGTAGACGGGTACCTTTGTCTGTTGGCTGACACTCCCAGCGATCGCGTCCTTGGAAAAATCCCTTGAATTCCCAAACAACTAGACCGGGTTCTCGTTCTACCACAATACTATTAAGGGTAGGTTGCAACATAGGAATTTGAATCACAAATCGACTGCGGCTTCCCACTTGCGTACTCCACTCCCCTATAGGTTTACAGCGCAGAATAGGATTGAGCCAGCGATGCATCAGATTCAAGTCTGTAATGCAGCGCTCAACAATAGTGGCGCTGGCCTTGATTTGGATCGACTGTTCAAAAACTTGGGTATTTGACATTTAAAAGTTCAAAAGCGTATCTAGGACTGTTACTGTTGGTCTTGTAAATACCATGCCAGCTCGTCATCCTACTGCCAAGAAAAAGAAGATTAACCCCTAAAAATCAGTAAAATTTCGATTTTTATGGCTTAATTATCCATAAGGATAGACGAAAAGCCGCGATTTGTAGGTTAAGGTTATCCCTGGCTTGCTCCGGGGGTTAATCTTAAGTTCTTTGCATCTACCTGAATGAAGGTACAGATCGATCAATAAGATAAATACCATCAATCAAGCCCAGCACAGAGGTTATCGTTACTGTGTTCGGTCTTGTGAGATTAGAGAATCGTGTACGAAGGAAGACCATGAATAATATTTGGGAAGGTATAGTCCAAATTGTGGAAGTGGATGTATCGGGAGGGGTACATCCACTTTGGGCGCAGCTAACACCGTCTCCCGTGGCTCTAGGCCAACTCCCGCCAGTGGAGAATGGAGTTGTATATGCTCAAAATATTTACAACAATCTCAGCGCCTTTGTTCCCAACTTGCTAGCTGCGATCGCAATTTTGCTAGTTGGGCTGATTATCGCCTTTATCGCATCGGCTATCACAAGAAGTCTGCTCAATCGCACCAATCTTGATAACAAAATAGCGGACTGGATTACAGGTCGTCAGGAGGGAGTAGAGTCTCCTCCCGTGGAGAAATGGGTATCCAGTGCAGTTTTCTGGATTGTGATTATCTTCACTGTAGTGGCTGTTCTACAGACCCTGCGGTTAGAAGTTGTTTCTCAACCCCTCAATAGTTTTCTTAACCAAATCCTGAGTTTCTTGCCCAACCTGTTAGGGGCTTTGATTCTCCTGGGAGTGGCTTGGTTGCTAGCAACGGTCGTCAAAGTGCTGACGACACGAGCTTTGCGGCTATTTCGTATAGATGAGCGTCTGGGGGATCAAGTCAACAGAACACCAGACCGTTTCGGAGAAACCCCACCTCCCCGTACTAACCAGTTCTCGCTCTCAGAAGCGATCGGGAATGCGCTGTACTGGTTCATCTTTCTGCTGTTTCTTCCCTTAATTTTAGACAGTTTGGGATTGCGGGGAACTCTCGCTCCCGTGCAAGAGCTGCTCAATGAAATTTTGGGGATTCTACCCAACATTTTGGGCGCGATTTTGATTGCGGCGGCGGGTTGGCTACTGGCTCAAGTTGTGCGCCGCATTATCACCAATTTGCTAGCGGCAGCAGGTGCTGACCAATTGGGGACTCGGTTTGGACTGCGGGCAACGACACAAAGTCAGTCGCTGTCTTGGATTATTGGAACGATTGTCTACGTTCTAATTTTGATTCCTACGGCGATTGCTGCCCTCAATCAGCTACAGATTGAGGCGATTTCTGTGCCTGCGATCGCGATGTTAAACCAGATTCTTGCCGCTATCCCTAAAATCTTTACAGCGGCATTGATTCTCGTCATCGCTTATGTCTTGGGACAGTTCGTTCGCGATTTAGTTACCAATATCCTGACGGGCATCGGGTTTAACAATGTTTTTCAGTGGATAGGTGTACCTGAACCCCGCTCTAGTCGCCCCAGATCGGTTCCTCCACTGACTGAAGCAGAACTCGGTATCGCCACTCCTCCAGGAGTACAAGAACCTGTACTCCCGCCTGAACCTCCAACGCGCACCCCCTCAGAACTGATGGGAATTATTGCGTTGGTTGGCATCATGCTGTTTGCGACAATAGCAGCAACGAATGTCTTACAGTTTGAAGCCTTAACCGTCATTGTTACCGGGATTTTGATCATCGCGGGTCGGATT
>CBKWLJ010000401.1:0-8826 GCA_966675205.1 uncultured bacterium | reverse complement strand
TGATTCGGGACATATTTCAATCCACTTGCCAAAGAAACTAACGCTTGTACGCGGGGAATATTTTGATTCGGTTGAAAGATACCACCGGGATAACCCGCAAGAAATCCCTTTTGATAGGCTTTGCGAATGGCGTTACTCGCCCAGTGTTTAGTAGGGACATCAGCAAATTTACCCCCTTCGCGTACCACAGTAATATCTGGGAACGCTGTATCTAGCATGGAGGCAAATTCTGCTCGAGTTACCGATGCATTGGGTCTAAAGCTACCATCTGGATAGCCATTAATAATACGTTTCTGTGCCAACCGTTCGATGCACGGTTGCGCCCAATGCCCTTGGACATCGTTAAATCGACTGGTTTGAGAGAAAGCAGCGGATGGCTTCCACAATGCGATCGCAACACCAAAGACAAACAGGAACACAAACCAAGCCTGACGCCCACATGCGCGGCTAAAAGAAACAAGTCCGTCTGCACAGACGGTAAATAAGCGTTTGACAAACCGTTTCATAGGTACCGAACTAGATATAACACTATTGACGCCAGGAACTTGACCTAATCGGGAAGACTTGATTAGCCAGGTAAAGGTTGCACCAACGAGAGACTAGCATCGCAGAAAACAAGGCCTGCTGGTTAATTTAGGATGAACAATTTTGCCCAAAATGCGATCGCCAGAGCGTAATCCCACACCCAACTAAGCTAGCTTACATCTCGTTACATTCTTGGAAACACTTCTCTTGTTGAGCCACGAGGAAACGATTCTGACTCAAAACGCTCGAGCCCGATCAGCGATTCGCACACAACGCTCATGATGAAAATTCTGCTTACCTTCTTTCCTTCTTTTCCCCGTTACCCGTTCCCTGTTCAGGAGTTCCCTATGTACAAGCCAGCCGATATTGATGGCTTAAATTATGAAGGTTGTATGAAGGAAAACGGTCTATGAATTTTTGGCGGTAACATAATTCAAGCTTATATTTTTTATGCATTTAGGTTATTCTATGAGCATTTTTTTGAACAATTGTTAACACTTTAAACAAGACATTGAAGCTTTTTACATTAATCTACTGCTTCACGCTTAATGAGTAGTTACATTTATTAGTTTTTACAACACTCAAGTCTATAAAAAGTTGATGAAGCTAGGGCTAAAAATGATTTTTTTGAGTTAATCAGTTCTACTATTTTCATTGAATTGCGCCTGTACTATGAACAAGCCGATGAATTTGAGTACACTTCGCCAAAATACTAAGTTGCATTTCCCATTTAGATTTAGACGCCACAAGTCAATATTCATCCATCAAACGAGAGTGAAATTCATTCATTGACTTCAGCCTATTGCTAATAGCAATCTATTTTTTCCTGACTGACGCCTTAGCGGATGAGATGACTAATAATTCACTCAGCCAAGGTCAATAATTACCATTCTCTGATATTCAGGGTTGACAATCACAACTAAATCTGTTGCTTCTCCGATTTTTTGGGGAGGGAAGACGAAGACTGAATGATCAGGCGTTTGATAATTTGCCAATTTTACATCTCTCACAAGACAGAAGTTACAAAAATTTTCCCTATGTCACGATTTTTGTAGTTTGCTCATTGCTTGTAGCAAGGCTTTATTTGTCCCATCGGGCCTCAAATCCTACCCTTACCTTACCAGAAACGAGGTTCCACGTTTCGGTTCTACTAAGCTGTTGTGCCTATTGTTTGCTCTCTCTAGTGAGAGGAAATCAGCGAGAGGCTTGATTGCTCTACCTTTTACCCTTCCTCTTTCCCCATGTAATTTGTAAGCACGACGGCGTAGTGCATGAGATGAACCCATGTTGGCAGATTATTTTATGAAGCTGACCGATTCTTTGCGAAATACAAATATGTATTAAGCCGTTAGACTGGATTTAGACGTTCATCTCAAAATTTTAAGTTTTATTACAAACAAGGGAATTATTCGAGAAGCCGAGTGTTGTTTTATACAAGAGAACTTCAGCTACTCACCCGATTTTAGGACGATCGCAAAAATTACTCAAGGAAAAATCCATTTAGTAACTAATCATTGGTGTTTCAAGATGACCAACAAAAATTACTCAGAAGATGATAACTTGTCTGCCTTAAACAAGCGATCGCTAAAAAAACTGGAAAGAGCCATTAAGATGTCATCGGGTCAGTTTTCACTGATTTTAGTATGCTGTAACTGCCCCTCCTTACGGTTGCAAGTAGTAAACCGATTACCAGAATTTTGCTCAATGCAGATTCAAGAAGTTGTCCTGCATCCATCGGTGAATACACTATTTACTACTATTTTCACAGCTATTGAAGATACACCGCCACCAGCTTTGATGGTTTTTGGGTTAGAGTCAGTTGTTGCAATCGAGTCAGTATTAAGTGCAACGAATTTAGTGCGGGATGAATTTCGCAAGCACTTTCCTTTTCCTCTAATATTGTGTATTAATGATGAGATTTTGCAAAAGCTGATTCGATTAGCGCCTGATTTCAAAAGTTGGGCTGTGAATACAATTCGGATTGAAGACCCTAAGACTCCCTCCCGAAATCTGGCAGCAATCACTGCCTAATTCTCAACATCTTTCCTACAAAACTACTTCTGGTCAAGTTTTTTTAAACAGGAAATGATATGTTTGGTGTTATTTTTGGGTGGGAGACTTTGTGAAAATAAGTTATGTATTTGGATTAAGATCAAATCTTAATCATGAGTATCAGAAAACAGCTACTCAACGAGATTGAAAACCGACCTTACCCAATTTCATTGGTAACTCTTAATCCTTAGTTCAAAAAGGATAATTGGTCTAAAATTTATTGACCAAACTTAGTCCAATTACCCATGACTATTTTCTTAAATTTTGTTTAGACCATATCGGAGCTGTTGCTCCTGTAGCTTGAGCTGTGCGATGAGTTCAGCATTTTGGAGGGCAGAACCACTACGTTGTAACTCCGCATTGTTTTTAAGCTTCTGAGAAAGTTGATAACACAACTGGCACTTTTCTAAAATCTTGAGAATTGAAGGAGCAAATTTAGCAAATTTTTCTTCATCTTCTTTTGTAAAACCTTGTTTATCGATTTTTTGAGACAAATCTTCATTAGGGCTGGAGTTTGGCTTTAATTTGTTGATTAATTGCACAACAGCGACTAAATCTTTTTTCTTATTCAATAACGGCCAAGCCAGAAGCGTATAAGTGCGATATCCCGTTCTCAGATCGGTCTTTCTTGCCTCCTCAGAGCGGGGATCGTCATAAACGTCGAACGGAACGTTGATAATTTCTAGGGAAGTAGCCGCTAGACTAACAATTCCTCGGTTGGCAGGAATATCAATCAGTAGACATCCACCATCACCATCATCAGCAATAATCGTACCGAGTACTTTTGTTTGCTTATCGAGTAAAAAAATACTCGTGCGATCGGCTCTGAGCAAATCTCCCGCTTTTCGGGTAAGGCGACGCAACATTTCACAGAGGGTACCGACCAACTCGTTAATCGCCTTGTCTACATCGCTAACACCTCCTGTTGGTCTAGAAAGTCTGATCGCATTGTTAACAGTTGTGTCTGTATCTGAAGAGCCAGCCCAACTCCCTCGTGCATCTAAACCAGCAATTTCTTGCCAGTTCAGCCCTAAGAAATGACAAATTTCTATAAAATTAACCCGATTAACGGGTTCGCCTTTGAGGAAAAGATTGATGATAACTAAGTGCAGAGACTGCCCTAATTCCTTCGCAAGGTCATTTTCGCGTCCATCACTCTTACGCTTCCAAGCCAAGTTAACTTCTTGGATATGCTTTGGATGTACAGTATACGACCTTGCCATATCTGAGCATCGAGAAATCGCTCCTGAATTGATCATAGTTGAGGATGTACATCGCAACAAAACTATATTAAATCTATAATTTTTTTCAAAAAAGAGTTATATTTATTAAGTTTTAGAAGAATAAGCATTTTTAGCCTCTATCTCCCGAAACATAAGTTAAATCCCTCTAAGAGCTGAAGAAACAGCTCTTCCCCTTACTTGTGTAACATTACGGCTAGATTCTCAATTTTTGGCTCTGTTGGCTGTTGAGAGCAACAATCACAGGCACTCAGTTTCTACAGATCAGTCTTCTTGAGAGCGCCCAACCGACGCAATCGCATCCGTTATGCATGAAAGAAACACTTCTCTGTTTCTGCCCTTTGCCTTCTGCCTTGTGTTTCTTGAAAGTACAAAGCAGTAAGATGCGACCAACAAGAGCGATCGCATCCTGATTTCATCTACTTAAAGTACCTTAACCAAGCATTCTTGAAGGGTGATAACCAATTCTCACGGTAACTCCTTCAATACCCCTGCCAGCATCTCAAACATTTGGTCAATATGCTCTTTCTGAATAATTAAAGGTGGAGACAGTGCAATAATATCCCCTGTCACGCGGATCAGTAGTCCCTTTTCAAAGCAGCGCTGGAGACAATCCATCCCTCGAACTCCTGGCTTTCCGGGTATCGATTCTAACTCAATGGCTGCCACCAGTCCCAAGTTGCGTAAATCAATAACATGAGGCAAACCCCGCAAAGCATGAACTTTATCCTCCCAGTAACTCGCTAGATGATTGGCATGGGCGAACAACCCTTCCTCTTCATAAATATCTAGGGTTGCCAGCGCTGCCGCACAGGCGAGAGGATGTCCGGAATAGGTGTAACCATGGAAAAATTCGATCGCATTTTCCGCCGCCGCCTCCATAAAAGTATCGTAAATTCCCTGGCGGACAAATACGGCTCCCATTGGCACCGTACCGTTAGTAATGCCTTTAGCTACAGTTACTATATCCGGCATCACACCAAAGTACTCTGTAGCAAAACTAGTCCCCAGTCGCCCAAAACCTGTAATCACTTCATCAAAAATCAAGAGAATGCCGTACTTATCGCAGATACTCCGCAAGCGTTCTAGATAACCCACTGGTGGAATTAACACCCCTGTAGAACCGGCAACGGGTTCAACAATAACGGCCGCAATGGTTGAAGCGTCGTGTAGGGCGACAATTCGTTCGAGTTCATCAGCTAGGTGTGTTCCCCACTGCGGTTGAGAGCGAGTAAAGGCGTTATGTTCGAGATTGTGAGTATGAGGCAGGTGATCAACACCAGGCATCAAGCTGCCGAAGAATTTGCGGTTGGGGGCAATGCCACCGACAGAAATCCCCCCGAAGCCCACACCATGATAGCCACGTTCCCGCCCAATCAATCGCTGACGTGCACCTTCGCCTCGTACTCGATGATAAGCGATCGCAATTTTCAAAGCTGACTCGACTGCCTCTGAACCCGAATTGCCGTAAAATACATGGTCGAAATGCTCTCCAGGCATCATCTTGACCAAGCGTTGCGCTAGTTCAAAGGCACCAGGATGTCCCATCTGGAAAGGAGGGGCATAATCAAGATGGGCAACTTGCTTTTGAATGGCTTCAACAATTTTTGGGCGACAGTGACCTGCATTAACGCACCACAATCCTGCCGTACCGTCTAAAATTGGACGACCATCAGGAGTGAAATAGTGCATATCTTTTGCGGCAGCGAGTAAGCGCGGGTTCGCTTTGAACTGTCGATTAGCAGTAAAAGGCATCCAATAGGCTTCGAGTTGGCTTTGCACCGATGTTGCTCCGTTTAACAATGGGTTTGTTATATCATTTTGTGGAACCCACACTACAAATCCTCCCTAAAACTTCATTTGAGAGTCTATATATCTTTGTGTCTATCGCAACCTATCCATAAACTTTTTGGTGGCAATGGTTTCAGCTAACACTGAATTTTAATCAATCCAAATCAGCAGGATTAAAAATTTAATTTTTACTCTATGGCAAAGCTATTTCTTAAGAAAAATTTAGGCAATAATAAAGATGGAAATACTATGTCGCCACAAAGCATCCAAAACATCTACAACTTTCTGAAGCTTTCAAACTCCATTGCCACTTCAGGGCAACCCACAGCAGAACAATTTTCCGCCATAAAAGCATCAGGGTATCAAGTGGTTGTGAATTTGGCATTACCAGAATCTACCAATGCTTTACCTGATGAAAAAAATATCGTTGAAGCTCAGGGTATGCAGTACATACACATTCCAGTGATTTGGGAAAAACCCACGATTGAGGATGTGAAAGATTTTGTCAGCATCATGAAAGCCAATGCTGACAAAACCCTTTTCATCCATTGTGCAGCTAACATGAGAGTTTCGGCTTTCATGTATCTTTATCGTCGCATTCACCAACACATCAGTGAGGAAGAAGCGAAACAAAATTTACATCAAATTTGGGTTCCTAATGAAGTTTGGCAGGAGTTTATTAAACAGGTCATTGACTATTATCGGTAGGTATCAAATCCACATTTGTTCACCTTCCTCTTTCCCAGCTTCCCCAACTCCCCCAGCTTTTTCATAAGTATTCTTTGATCGAGAAGGAAGTAGGGTGACTATGACCCAAGCATGATGTCAAAGAGTTTTTGCTAGTGGTAGCAATAATAAACTTGCCATTGTTTTTTGGGCATCGAAGTCATGAACTTTAACTTTTTTGACCTTTTTTGGATTTTTTTGGTTTTCTCCTCACTCCAACCTTGGTGGCAAAAACGCCAGATGGAAATCCGCCGAGTTCAAACCCTACGAGCGTTTGAGCAACAACGCCGCAGCAGAGCCATTTTGCTGATTCACCGACAAGAGTCGCTGAGCTTTCTGGGAATTCCCATATCCCGCTACATCACGATTGAAGACTCAGAACAGGTGTTACGAGCGATTCGCTTCACGCCGCCAGAAACACCGATTGATTTGATTTTCCATACACCAGGAGGTCTGGTTCTCGCCACCGAGCAGATTGCTAGAGCACTCATTCGTCACAAAGCCAAAGTAACCGTCTTTGTCCCTCACTACGCCATGAGTGGTGGCACCATGTTGGCTCTAGCAGCAGATGAAATTGTGATGGATGCCAACGCCGTCTTGGGCCCGGTTGATCCCCAATTGGGTAACATGGCAGCAGCCAGTATCCTCAACGTCGTTGAATCCAAGCCAATTGATAAAGTTGACGACCAGACTGTGATGATGGCAGACCTATCTCGCAAAGCCATTGGACAGGTGCAGCGATTTGTAAGAACGCTATTACAAGATGAGGTACCACAACAAAAAATTGAACCCGAAAACATTGACAAAATTGTTGACTTCCTAACGACAGGAAAAGTTACCCATGACTATCCCATCACCGTTGAGGAAGCGACAGCATTAGGCTTACCCATTACCGTTGGTCTGCCGCCTGCAATCTACAATCTCATGGAGCTGTATCCACAACCTCAAGGAGGACGCCCATCCGTGCAGTACATCCCAATGCCCTACCAATCCCGTCCGGCGCTACCAGAGCCAAAGGGAAGACCATTACCGGAGCAAGCTCAATCTTAAATTGTCTTTGGGAGAGGAAAAGGGCAAAGGTGTCTTGGCGCAAAATTCTGTTTCCCTGCAAATCCTTTTTCCCTTTTTGAAGTAGGGCGAGTTGGCTCTCTTCTTCTGATAAACCTCCTTGAAAGAAGGAAAAGTCCCGCCAAGCTATCTCAAAAATAGACACAGAGACGGGAAAACTGGAGGAGGAGAGAGATTTCCTCCTTATTATTGTGAGCAAAAAGCTCATGGCGTCTCTCATGAAGCCATCTAGAGCAAAAGTTTCTGCCGTTAGCGTGATGAAGGAGGGTTTGTTGGTGGTGTTGGACTGGGAGAGGGAGAAAGTAATGGACTAGGTATTGGCGAGGGCGAGGGATTGAGTGGAGTTATCCTTGGGGTTGGCGTTGGCGTCGGCGTTGGCGCTGGAGTTGGGGTTGGCGTCGGCGTTGGAGTCGGCGCTGGAGTTGGGGTTGGAGTCGGCGTTGGAGTTGGCGCTGGAGTTGGGGTTGGAGTCGGCGTTGGAGTTGGCGCTGGAGTTGGGGTTGGTGCTGGCGTTTCAACTGGCTTACCCAGAATTTCCCTGGCTTCCTGATCAAGTCGCTGACGGACTTGTAAGTTAGCAATTCCCGTCACGGGTAGATTGTATTGTTCCTGAAATCGCCTGATAGCGGCTTCAGTGTCGGAATCATAAAACTGGGTGACAGGCAAAGCTGGACTGGGCTTCAGTACAAGGTTTAGATTGGATTTAAGAATTCTTACCAAATTGGCTGCAAAATTTTGGGTATTGGGACCGGCTATCCCATCTACCGCTAGCCTATATCCCTGCTGAAATTGGCGAATGGCAGTTCGGGTTGTGTCATCTCTCAAGCTATCTCCCGGCGTAACGTTGTAGCCAAAGCCACGCAAAACATTACGAAACTCACTTGGAGTATAGTCTCGGCTACGTTGGGCAAAGGTGACGTCGGCACTTATTAAACTTGCGGCGAAACCGATGCTAATGACAGCTATTGGCACTCCATAACGATTCCACATGATTTACATTCCTCACACCACTAAATCATCCAGATAACAGTTTGAACAGGTACAGTTTAAGCTAAAAGGTGCCGTTTTTTCTTATTGACATAATATTTTTCCTCGTTTTTGGCAAGACCAGTTTGTTGCCAAAATACAAGGATGGTGATGTGTTTTATTAACCTGCTACTACGGTTGTATCGGTTCTAGAAGACAGTGAAATTGAATAGAGCAGCAGAGTTCTATCTCTAACAGCTTTTGTGCCTCCGCTAGATGAAACAATGACATCTGAACGGCGCTAGCTGCGCTTTGGCAATAATCTCTAACTACAAAAACTATGTCATCCTTGCAAAAACTAACCCCAGTAAACAGCAAAAGAAAATTAAACCAGGGTCTCTGGTTTGAACGAGGAATGGCGCTTATTGCGTCGGTAAACTTGTTGTTAGTGCTATTT
>CBKWLJ010000400.1:0-8861 GCA_966675205.1 uncultured bacterium | reverse complement strand
GATAAATCAAGCGTTGCGCGTTTTTTCATCTCACTTGGATTTAGTGCCAAGTCTAAGCGTCACAGCTTACTACTCGTGCAAGAGGGCTCCAAGGCAAGAGGCTCAGAGGTTCCAGGGGAAGAAACCTTGTATAGGAAGCTTTTTAACTTTTTTGAACGGGCGGGTTATTTCCACCGCACTGTACTAGGAACAATAGTCTTAGTTAGCCAGTGCCTTGTGTTCGAGTTTGACCTTCTAGCCAACACGACAAGCATTTTCTTCCCTAAGGAACGATCAAGAGGGAGGCTTGGGCTGAGCGTTGATTTGTTTGCGAATAGCCGCTGTAGCTGCTTGGTGTTCGGCTAGGGTTTTACTAAAAACATGAGAGCCGTCGTACCGAGCAACGAAAAAGAGGTAATCCGTCTTTTCTGGATATAGAGTTGCTTTTAAACTGGCTACACCTGGACTGGCGATAGGAGTAGGTGGAAGGCCTGGGTTGAGATAGGTATTGTAAGGTGATGGTGTCTTTACCTGAGCAAAAGTCAGGGGTTGGTCAACCGTTTGGCGAATGCCTAGCCCGTACTCAACGGTTGGATCGGTTTCCAGCCTCATCCCTTTTTGCAAGCGAGTGGTAAAAACACCCGCAATTCGAGGACGTTCGGCAGCAATTACGGCCTCTTTTTCTACAATACTAGCCAAAGTGACCCATTCATATAACGACAGATTGGTTTGGTTTTCTCCTTGTTGATACAAAGGCAGTGCTACTTGCTCAAAGCGGCTCAGCATTTGTTGAATCACTTGTTGGGGAGAAATGCGATCGCTCGGCAACTGGTAGGTGTCTGGATACAAAAATCCTTCTAGGTGAGGTATGTTATTCGGTAGCCAGGGATACTGCTCTTTAGGAATCTGGCTGGCAGCATTGAGAAACTCTTGCGCTTTGAAAAAGCCCTGAGATTCAAAATAAGTCGCCATTTGCTGGAGCGACCAACCTTCGGGAATGGTGAATGAGACTTGCATCACCTCACCCGTCCAAATTTTCTGAGCGATCGTGGGTAGGGGCTGTGTTGGTGATAGCCTGTAAGTCCCGGCTTTAAAACCCCCTTGCTTGTCATTAAACCTTAGCCAATAAGACCAAAGTTTCCAGGCATAGGATGAACGAATCAAACCCGCCGATTCTAAATCTTTGCCGATCTGCTGGGCTGCGGTTCCTGGAGGAATTTGGATCTGAACGGCTTTATCTTCCCCTACTGCTGAGGAAGAAGGTTGAACCACGGGTGACTGCGCCCAACTCCACCACGACCAACCCTGCCATGCACAAATGCCGAGTGTCGCTGGGAGAAGAACCAAAAAAAAGAACCACTTAGAGATACTTCTGACAGCTTTCATACCTGATGCCGTAATACCCCCTTTCCCGTCAGTATATTTTTTGTGATCTTAGAGAGATTTACCTCTACTCCAGCTGATCAAATAGCAGTTCTTCTAATAATGGCTGCACTTTTTTAAATTCCTCTGGAGAAAGTAACTCAGGTTGTCCGGCTTCGTTCTTTTGAGCAAAAAATAGGAGAGGGTCAAGGGGAGTGTAAATTCCGTACTCCTGTTCTTCATGATAGAAGCTAGCGAGGAACTGAAACTGTTCTGGTTCTAGCTCGACATTGTCTTCCTCAATTTCTATGGTAAGAAGCTCTTCTTCATCCACAGGAGGGAGTTCGCCTGAAACCGTTAAGGTGTAAGCGGTACGCTTGAGCGTTAGATTTTGTTCTGCTAGAACAGCTTGGGCATCTGAGAAGATAGTGTCAATCTCTTCATCATCTTCGATGAGAGTGGCATCTGCTTCGTCTTCTTCTTCGCCTTCATCCCAGGCAACAATTTCTACGGGTGAATCCACAGGCAGAAGGAGAAGGTATTCGTTACCCTCTACTTCCAGCGAATGCTCGATGTAACAACTCAAGCTTCGCCCAGCTTCATCCTTGAGTGTGACAAGGCCATTACTGGAAGACCCATTCTCTTGGGAAAAATCAGATGAAAACATAGCAGTGATGCTGCAATATACGCAAAGAAGGGATAGGGAAACTGCCAACCTCCGTTGTGACAATACGCTGGGGAGCAGGTTGCAACACTCAGGATATCACGACACAAGAGGCGGAATTCACCTCAGAGTATTTTCCAACAAGATTTCCCCCCTAGGCAGCAGATTACCGAATCGAGGAAGGAACAGAGAGGTTGCTGGCAAAAAGGGTTGATGGCAGAAAATACGAGCAAGTCAATAGTTGATTAACTTTTGTTACACAATGATAATCATTCCCAACATATTCAATGAAAGCTAGCTGGAAACTTGGTACGCTTCTTGTTTTTGCGATCGCACTCTCACCATCTCCCGTTGTTGCCAACGCCGGAACACCATTGATGTGGACTGGCTTTGGGCACCTTTTTATCGGCAATGCGGTTATAGGTATTGTAGAAGGACTCCTGCTTTCAAAGTTCTTTCACACACCGCGATCGAAATCCGTTAATCTCCTCGTTGTCGCCAACTACACCTCCGCCTGGGTGGGGATGTTTTTGATCCTAAATCGGCTATCCCATATTCCGAGCATTACTATTGAAAATGTCCGGGTTTGGCTCTGGATTTTTGTTGCCGTTGCCTTTGTCCTCACATTATTCATCGAATATCCATTCTTTTTGTTCCTACTTCGGGAGCAGCGAAAAGCAGTTCAAAAAGCTCTCAAAGCTACGCTTATTATTCATGGCATCAGTTACCTCTTATTATTCGGTTGGTATGGTCTAAACAGCCAAACTACTATGTTGACCCAACTTGATGTGGTTTCAGCCGAACAGCTACAACCGAGTGAGCAATATGCGCTATATTTCATTACCCCTGACGGTAAGGAGCTGTCCAAAAATAACTTCGGATTTTAGGGTAAGATTTGGCAGGGATATTGAAACAGAAGGGTGAAAGAAGTTGCCTGACTCAGATATACACCAATGCCAATGCCAAATATGCCAAGAGCCTGGCGAGCATCCCCAGAAACAACTGCACACTCAGATGAATCTGTTCATGAACCGACTAAATGAACAGCAGAGGCGTTGGTATGTGGCATTAGAGGCTAAGAAGATGGGGCATGGTGGTATCAGGCAAATGTCTCAAGTAACAGGGATGCATGAGGACACGATTCGACGGGGACGTAGAGAATTAGAAGACTCCCTATCTTCTCGACCAGTGAAGCGTGTACGCCTGAGCGGTGGTGGACGTTGGTCAGTGGAAAAAAAACGCCAGAGATTGAAACAAAACTAGCAACGGTAGTTGCCGAGGAGACAGGCGGAGACCCAATGAGTGAAAAGAAATGGGTACGCCGGACACTACGTCAATTGAGTCAAGCGCTACAACAACTGGGGAATCAGGTGAGTCGCACAACAGTAAGACGCTTGCTCAAGCAACAAAACTACTCACTCAAGAAAAATCGCAAGAAGCTAACAGGTACGCCTCATCCAGACCGAGAGCGTCAGTTCAAGTACATTAGACGGGTTAAGAAGCTGTTCATCAAGGCTGGATACCCGGTGATTAGCGTAGACACCAAGAAAAAAGAACTCATTGGTAATTTTTACAATAGAGGATGTACTTGGTGTGACCAAGCCACTGAAGTTAATGCTCATGATTTTCCCGAAGATGCTCTAGCCAGAGCAGTTCCCTACGGAATTTATGACCTGAGACATAATCTAGGCTACGTTTACGTCGGTACTTTTGCCGACACTTCAGAGTTTGCTGTTGATGCTATTACTCAATGGTGGAAATCTCCAGACCGACCGAGTTTCCCGTTGGAAAACAAGTTACTGATTTTGTGTGATGCTGGTGGCAGCAATGGCTATCGGCTTCGTCTTTGGAAGAAACAGATTCAAGAGTGTTTAGCTGATGCACTCGGTTTAGAAGTCCTGGTCTGCCATTACCCCACTGGGGCTTCCAAGTGGAATCCGATTGAGCATCGTCTATTTAGCTACATCAGTCTTAACTGGGCTGGTCAGCCCTTGCGCTCTATCGATAAAATGTTGGGCTATATCCGAGGCACTACTACCCAGACGGGGCTGAAAGTTGAAGCTACTTTGATAGAGCGAGACTATCAACAGGGCCTCAAGGTTCTAGATGAAGAGATGGCTGATTTACATCTGGTGCGTCGCTCAGTCTGTCCTCAATGGAATTACATCCTGAGACCCCGTAGTGCTTTCTCGTGACAAAGTCCGAAGTTATTTTTGGACAAGTCCTAAGCAACTCGTTCGCTCGAACCTTGACGGCAAGAATCAAGAGAATATAAAAGATGTGATTACTACAGATACGAATGACAGACTCTATGTCTGCAAAAATGAAGAAGGGAAGTTCGATCTCTTCATTAATACTAAAGTCATCCTTTCCGATTTTGCCTCTCTTGCCCCCACTCCTGAACCACCCGAACGGTACAATTGTGCCCCCTCTCCCTTCGGAGCAGTCTCCAAACTGACTGAAAATACGAATTGGGACTATCAAACTGTAGTTTGGGCTGCGGGAGGGATTATGGGTTATAACAAGCAAGAAAATTTAAGCTTCGCATTTGCCCTTGAGACACCATTTGCATTTTGGAGCGTGAAGAATGCGACTCACCTCGAAGGAGATTTTGTGGTATTTCAGCTTGGTGATGATCAACTTTGTATCCTCCAGCCTCAAGAAAAAAGGATAGCGTTGATTGCACAGGGAAAGTCGCCAGTTGTTGTAAAACCTAAACGATCAGACTAATGAAGGCAGAAGATATAAGGCAAGAGGCAAAAGGGATATTGTTTGTACTGTAAGCTTTTTATCCTTTTTGGATTCGTGGGTTGTTTTCGCCACGCTGTACTAGTGAAAGAGAGCGACAAGGCAGAAGGATATGGCATTTACGGTAAGCTTTTTATCCTTTTTGAACTAGGCACTTGTTTCCGCCAGCCTACTCTAGCTTTATTAGCCCCAAATAGAGACGTATTTGGGGCTAATCAGATAACAAAACGACTTGACATCAATGTCTGAAATTCCGTAAACACATTAGCAAAGTTGAACACACAATTACATAGTTGTGACAATTAGATGTCGATGCGATCGCTGAATTCTTCCTTCCCGTTCCAACTGATTGATGAGGCGAGTTACCGTGACTCGACTGGTACCAAGGGTTTCTGCAATATCTTGATGAGTTAGACGTAAGTTGAGCAATGTACCCTGAGGAATGGTTTTTCCAAAATGGCGGGATAGCCATTCCAAGAAACGCAGCAGGCGTTCATAGACACAATGTTGATGGAGAATACTCAATAGTTCTTCGCTTTTCCAAGCATGAATCAATAACGCTGGTTGTAAAGAGTAGTTCTCTAAGGGCAGTTGACTCGCTATTACTGAAGTCAAACATACCACTTGGTAGGGTTCGAGTCGAGATAAAGGTTGTCCTACCACATCTCCTTTACCCCAAAAACCCAAGGTAATCGGGTTGCCCTCTTCATTCCATGTTAGCGATCGCACAACCCCTTGTTCAATTTTCCAAATCCAGTCTGAGCGTAGAGGCATCAAGTCTTTGTAATTGAATGCTTGTTGAGGATACACAACGCGCAAACGAGTTGGAAAATTGGAGGGTATTGGGCTGGATATAGACATAGGTTTATTGATGGTTGACAGGAAGAAGAGGATAAATAAACTACAGATGAGAATTGGACAGAGAATCATGAGTAAGTGAGTTGTGGGTAGATAAACGACATCACCTTACGGAAAAGGTTGAGGTGCAATGGGGTTTAAATTTTGCTCAAAGATAACTCAGGACTTACGCATGAATACCATATATAGTAGGGGCGATTCATGAATCGCTCCTACAAATGGCGGTTTCACAGTAAATTTGCGTAAGTCCTGAACTGAGGGTATAAACTCAGCGAATTCCAGAAATCTACAAGTTGTTCACTCACTTGCTGCGGATAAAAGTAATGGAAAAAATAACGTCCATTAGGACATTGCCAAAGGCAATCGCCCTGTTTAAACCACGGTTGCCATCCCAGCAATAAATTGGAGTCAATGACGATATCATCCTGACTACCACAAACCAGCATTGGTACCGATACACCACCCGGTGGAATACTGACTCGCTGATATAACGAATGAGGAGATAACGAACGCATCAAATCCTGCGTTAGGGTTTGTATCAGTTTTTGAGCCATTGCAGGGCATTGACAGCCAAACAGGTTGTAAACTGTCTGTGCTAAAACAATTTCGCGGGATACGAGTAGCATTTGGCGTTGAACGTAGTAGTGCGCCTGCCAATCCACAGCCGGATAAACGCCCACAGACAAAAGAGTTAGCGATCGCACACGCTCAGGATAGCGACGGGCATATAGTAGTCCTAACAATCCGCCTGTGCTGTGTCCGACAAGATGCAGTGGGCGATCGCAAGATTTGAGATAGTCATGTAACAGTGTTAGTGCCGTATCTAAAGAAGTTGGCTCATCTGCGGTTTGACAATACTGCCATTGGGCGATTGAGATTTGCTCAGATAAGGTATTTAGCAAGGGGCGATCAAATCGTTGTAAAGCAGGACTGACATTGAGCCAAAGTGCATCTGGAAATTTAGACATTAACGCTTCCTTCTTAAGTCAAATTTGTCACCTCTTGAGGGGGCTGGAGATTGATCGCCCATGGAGCGGGTGGGGTTGAACCAGGAAATCTCATACAGGGTAAAGGCTCGTGCCCAGAAGGTGATTAAGGCAGCTTGAGCAACATGGGCGGCAATGAATAAGGCAGAGAGATTGGCAAACCGGGCATTGCCAGCCCACCAGTCGTACTTTACAACTGGATTGTCATAAGTTTGCATAAGTCTATCCGTCGAGCGAGGTTTCTAAGTTGTTGCGAAAGATATTCAACAAGTTAGAATTAAATCAAAGTAATTGTCAATAAGATGAGGTTAAGTTTTATTGCTTGGTGCCCTCGCTTATGCTGATATTCGGTTGCGTCCACAAGGTGAGTCATTGAGATAGACGCTCCGAACGCTCCTGAGAAGGAAGATTCTACGTATGAATGCAACTGAGTATCAGTTAACAATTTTGATGGGTCTGTGTTTCAAACCTCGCTGTACGGGTAGCCTATGCATGAAAAATTCTCATTTCTGCTTCAGACAAACCGAGTTTATTGAAAATTCTAATCAATTAGTGCATGACTACTGCCAGACGAAAACCTTGGCTTCGTACTCGCCAAGGTCGATCGCAAGACCCTCTTCCCTAGCTTCCACATCGTAGTTGCCGATCCATTCATGCCAAGTGCCAACGGCTGGAAAGTTAGGAATTTGGTAGCCACCGAGAAACTGATCGGAAAAATTTGCCACGACAACCACACGGGAACCTTCGTCATTCCAGCGAACGTAAGCTAAAACTTTCGTCTCTGAATTTTCATAGAAAAACTCGATGTTGTCACATTTGAGTGCTGAATTTTGCTTACGTAAGGTAATGAGTGTTTTGTAGTACTCAAACAAATCTCGATTCAATTCCTGTTCCAACAACGGCCAAGTAATTTTATTGGGTCGAGTCGTTGTTTCAGGTTTGCGCTTATATTCGCCAAACTCTTCTCCCATCCAGATCATGGGTACACCCATTGCTGTCATTAGCAAAACAGCAGCTAACTTAGCCCGCCGAAATGCATCTTCGTCAAATATGCTACGATTGCCCAATTCTCTGAACAAGTGTTCGCGATCGTGAGTTGCCAAATAATTGATGACATTCGTCGTCGTTGCATAACCCTGCCGTCTGGGGTCTAAAACTTCCTTAAGTTTTTCCGGTTCAAACATTTCGCCACAAATATGGGGAATCACAAAGTAGCGAAAGCTTTCATGCCAACAAGCATCCAACGGCCCTTCTGGACGAACGACAGTGCTGGTATCGGGAATATGTTCGGCAATAGCGTAAAATGGCTTCGGTGCAGTAGCGTCTTTAGCTTCATTAGCCAGCCATTGCAGAAATTCATCGTTAGCCAATTGGCGCACGGCATCAAAGCGAATGCCATCAATGCGATACTCCCGAACCCAGAACTGCACCACATCCCCAACGTATTTCCAAGCGGGTTTGATGTCTAATTTTTCGTCGTAAGTGTCGTAGTTAAACTCAGGCCCCCAGTAATTTGCGGGGTCTTCTGGATAGTGCCTATATTCGTAGTACCAGTAATTTCGGTCAATGAGCAGTAAGGGGCATTCTTCATCGGTATGGTTATAAATTCCATCGATGAAAACGCGGATTCCTCTAGCATGGCACTCGTCAATAAATCGTTTCAAATCTTCTGTGGAGCCGTAGCTGGATTCTGTAGCGAAATAGTGACGCACTTTATAGCCCCATCGATAATCACCAGGATACTCATTGACGGGCATTAATTCGATCGCATTCACTCTCAGTTCCTTCAAGTAATCTAGTTTTGCGATCGCATCTACATATTTTCCCCGTTTGTCAGCATCATCCTCACCACCCGTAAAGTCGGAAACATGCATTTCATAGATGACTATTTCGTGGCTCTCAGGCAATAGCGTATCGTCGTGTTGCCATACATAAGTATCTACGATTTTTCTGCCATCTTTTATCTGCAAAATCCCCACATTTTTAGGCTCATCAATATCTGTTGCATAGGGGTCGATCACCTCTACCCATTGATCAGGCTCAAATTGTGGGCTTCTGGTTTGGATGCGAAATTTATATTGATAAACACCATCTTCAAGTGCCACCTGAGTACGGAAGTAACCCGACTCATCTTTTTGCATGGGAATATCTTGCCAGTTAGAAAAACTCCCTATTAATGCTGCGCTTTTATTGTAAGGAGCAAACAATTCAAACTCAACTAATTTAGCCATCCATCAATGATTAATTAAAAATTGAATTTCAAA
>CBKWLJ010000399.1:0-8904 GCA_966675205.1 uncultured bacterium | reverse complement strand
AGGATGGAGGCAGTTATCGAGATATTCTCTTAGAAATTGTCGCGGCTGACAAATATGGTCAGCTTACCAAACATCCATTCATTGTTAACAGACTTATCGATCGCCTCAGAAAACGCTGGCTTAGACTTGCTCTCAATGGTGCTGTACGATTCAGGGGACTAATGGGGATGCCATCAGAACGCATTCCTCATCATAGCTTTGTCTCCGGTGATTTACCCGCTGGTGAGTACTTCTCCTTTCGCAATCCTATTCGTTATCACATTGATATCAAGATTTGGGAGAATGTCTCTTCAAAACGTACCAAAGGACTCAATCAGTATAAAGGGGTTGCATTCATTCCGACTGACACCGCTGCTGAGGTAGGGGGAGACTTTGATGGGGATAAGTTCAATGTCATCCAAATTGAAAATATGCCTAATCTGTCGGAGGAAGCTAAAAATCTTACTGACAAGTATAAAGACAGCAGCACCAGAGAGGTAGTCAAATACGGTAAAGTGCCGATTACTGGTACTCTAGCTGAAGTAGCCATTCGCTCAATGGACTCTAAAGTTGGCATTGTTGCTGACTTGATAATGAGAGCACAGGCGGTTGGATTAATTCACATCAAGTATGATTTTCCCAAGTTTGACCATGTAACTGGTAAATATGCAGGGGAGTGGGTGAGAGATGCAGAGGATAACCTTCACTTTCTCGGTGAAACGGTTGAGATGACTGTGCTGGACTTCCTTGCTCAGGAAATGCAGGTTGCTGTAGATCGACTCAAGAATAACCTATTTCATGATGAGCGGGGACTGGGTGTGGTGCAGGGCATCATCAGTAATCAAGTCCAACCGCCTTGGGTGAGCGATCGCAAACGAGAGGAAGTGTATAGTAAGCGTCCTATGCACGTTCGCTATGGTGATGATACCAAAGAAAAGAAAGTTCCGGGGAAGAAACCGAGTAAAGACCAAATCGGTGAGCTTCCTCCCGATACAGTCAGCCAGATGATATCTCATATCAATGATGTTTGGCGACCTTTAGACGTTGAACTTGAACACGTCAGCAAGTTTCGCAATCTATTTCCTAGTCGAGACAAACTCAAAGACAGAGCACCTTACACTGAGGAGATGCTGTTGTCTGCCAGAGCATTAAATAAGAGTTACGGTGTTGCCTTCTCAAAGATACGGGAGTTGGATGAAAAAGCTTTGAATGAACCTGATACAGAGAAGGTTCAAGGATATAGAGATGAAGCAAGGCGACTTCTCGAATCCATTCTCAAGGATACTCAAGCTTGGAGAGAAAACATTGATGCCTTTTGCCGCATCGCTCAAGCTAGGCAAGATAGAGGGGTTCCTTTAGAGGATATTCCTGATGATTCAGCGGAGTATCTAGAGTTTGGCATCAAGGAAATCAATAAAGAACAGGTAGCAGCAGAGGAGTATGATTGGGCTTGTGCTTTCTGGGATGCTTGTCATGGCATCTCTGCTGGGGATAATTCAACAGGTGGGTTGGTATTTAGAATGTTTCCTGACTATATCAAAGCCCAGCTTCAGCGACCTGGAATTAACCGTATTGATATAGTAGGCTGTCAGTATCATGACCTTAAAGAAATCGTCTGGGGAAATCCTGATGCTGAACCTGCCTATGTAGAAGATGAACAGGGTAGAACCTATCTCAGTACTTGGAAAGCTAAATCTGACCCCAATAACCTTGACAACAAGTATTTGATGAAGCCAGAGAATGCCCGAAACGTGATAGATGGGCAATTTGTGGTGGTTACTCAGCCCAAAGAACCTCCGCGTATTCAGCTTCAGGTGAGAAGTAATATTGCTCGACCCTGGAAAACATTGGGTGTTATTCCTAAGAGTACACAGGAACGTCCTCCTCTGAATCAATCTTTGCAAATCACGCTCTATACTCAGTCAGTGGTTCCGCAGAAGAATTCAAGTAGTTTGATTTCCCGCACTGTGTTGGCTGTTTGGATTGGCTAGCACTTTGTTTTGAAGGAACCACATCGGCTTTTGCAACCACCCCCGACCCGGACATTTATCAGAGTCTCATACCTCGTTGCATTCAAACGTAGTAGATAGCAAGAGCAGGGGGAGAGAAAAGGCTATCTTTGAATGCAACGAAGTATTACAATCAATGGTCTACAGAGGGATTTTCAGCCTGTTGGTAGCTGCTCGCGTTAGCGAAAAGTTAGGGATGCAATTGCCTTCTTTGCGCCGTTGACGCGATCTCACCTATCAGTTCAGGACGAAAGCAGCTACACCATTTATAGCGGTCTACAAAAATATTGCCGATGGAAATCAACATCCCCGAAGTTGTTGCCTCTGTGACAGCCGCATTCGAGCGTTACGAGAAAGCTTTGGTAAGTAATGATATTGCAGTACTCGACGAACTGTTTTGGAAGAGTCCGCACACGCTGCGCTATGGAGTAACGGAAAATTTATATGGGTATGATGCGATCGCCACGTTTCGTAAAAACCGAGAGCCTGTGAATCTGGAGCGATCGCTAACTAACACGGTGATTACCACTTACGGACGGGATGTAGCTACAGCGAATACGGAGTTTCAACGTCCTAGCTCAAATCGTACAGGACGGCAGAGTCAAACCTGGATACGTACTGAGGAGGGTTGGCGTATTGTCTGCGCTCATGTTTCCTTGTTAGGTTAGAACTGAGATTGCCCTAGGAAGAACTATTGACGGAAATAGTTCTCGCCCTCCAACCGCCGTCTCACTCTCCAAGCGCTCGACTGGACACGCGATGCATTCCGCAACAAATCAAGATGACGAACAAGCGAACCCCAAAATCCAGACCTAAAGGCTGTAGAATCTTTGTCCATCCCCACATTTCGGGATGCCGACGACCGCAGTATGGACAAATTAGTTCATTCGCAGCAATTGTCTGACGGCAAGAGGGACAGGCGATCGCTTCTAGTTCAGGGGTCATTCGATGTCTGACAACAGTTCTTAATTCTTTATCTTCACTTTATATACGATCTCTAACAATTTACGATGTTGGTGTTGACTATAATTATTCTGTAGCTTTATTTAAGAAGCTTACCAATTGCTGTTTGAATTCGCTCTACCGCTTCTTGGATATTTTCTAGAGAATTGGCATACGAAATCCTTAAATACCCATCGCCAAATTTACCAAACGCTGTACCCGCTAGTAGAGCAACGCCTGCTTCCTGCAAGAGATAATCTGCCAGTGCCTCACAGGATAGGGGAATCTGTTTCACGTTAGGGAATACGTAAAAAGCACCTGCGGGCTTGAGACAGGTAATTCCCGCGATCGCGCTTTCCCTCCAGTTGCGTAACAAAGGGATGCCATGCCCCAGGTTTTATTCTGTCTTTAATTTAATTATGGTATATAAAGCTACTGAAAATATAATAAGATAGATATATTGATTCTGTTCTCAAGCTTGGGTGTTTGAGGAGTAAAAATTTGTAAATTAATCCCAGGGCAATAGCTGAAATGGATGCTCTCTAGAATGGGATCGTCCCAAAAACGGCGACAGTAAGTTATCTGCTTTTTCTTTACTAAGTATTGGTAACGGCACGTTTCTATAAGGAACTGTAGGATATGTGTCACTTGAAAAAGCAATTTAAATAAGCTGGCAACAGCAACAATAATTGAAATTCAATAGCTCCCGTATAGGCGTCAGCAAGTCCTGGACAATCTCTGAGGCTAAGGACTCTACTGGGGATGAAAACGATTTTAGTGACTGGGTCTAGAGGTCAGCTTGGGAGTGACCTCGTTATGACCTTACGTAAGCGTTATGGAACAACACAGGTTATCGAGAGCGTTCGGCAAGCAGTGCCGAGCTTAGCGGGCAACTCGCTCTCATATGAAGTCCTGGATGTGACGAACAAACAGCGCCTCCAGGAAATTGTTGAACGGTATCATATCAATACGATTTATCACTTGGCGGGTCTACTGTCTGCCAAGGGAGAACAGAACCCAGGGCTTTGCTGGAACATCAATGTCAATGGTCTCAAAAATGTACTCGATGTGGCGAAATCCCATCGATTACAAGTTTTCTGGCCCAGCTCCATTGCCGTATTTGGGCCTCACACTCCCAAGATTGATACACCCCAAATAACGGTAGAAGACCCGTCTACGGTGTACGGCATCACAAAGGTGACGGGGGAGTTGCTATGCGACTACTATGCACACCGATTTGGGGTCGATGTCCGCAGCCTCCGCTTACCAGGAATCATCAGCTACAGTACCCCTCCCGGAGGTGGTACAACCGATTTTGCGGTTGAAATCTTTTATGCAGCCCTCAAGCATGGTAATTATACCTGCTTCGTCCGCCCAGAAACCCGTCTCCCGATGATGTACATGCCGGATGCTACTCAGGCTATCCTTCATCTGATGGAAGCAGACTCTGCCTCGATTAAAGTTCGCTCTAGCTACAACATTGCGGCGGTGAGCTTCTCGGCTGAAGAACTCGTTGCAGAAATTCAGAAGCATCTCCCTAACTTCACCTGCGACTATGCCCCCGATTTCCGGCAAGCGATCGCAGATTCGTGGCCTTGTGCGATCGATGATTCACACTCAAGAGCAGATTGGGGCTGGAAACACACCTATGACTTATCTGCGCTCGTTGCAGATATGCTTGCAAGACTTGATGAGCAGATGAGGAGGACAGGACAAGAATCTGAGGTGTTTCGGCAAGGTGTGTTTTTAACGAACCATAGAGGCACAGAGGACTCAGAGGAAGAAAAGGGGAGGAATGAGTTGAGTTGTTCGCTTCCACGAGGGTTGGTTGACAGGCTCTAGTTCTACTTTTTGCAAGATTTTTGTTTAACACAAATATGAATATCAAGGAATTCAGCTATGTTTGCAACAGCAACTGATGTCTTTGAGTCAATTCTCGACAATATCCACAAATCGGGTTTGTACAAAGAAGAACGGCTCTTAACTTCTCCACAGGCTGCTGAAATTGAAGTCCAGGGAGGACGGGAGGTTATCAATTTCTGCGCTAACAACTACCTAGGGTTAGCCAATCATCCCGACATAATTGCCGCAGCGCAAGAAGGGGTTGCTAAGTATGGCTTCGGCTTGTCATCGGTGCGCTTCATCTGCGGAACGCAAACCATTCATAAGGAACTGGAAACCAAGATTTCAGGATTTCTCGGTACGGAAGACACCATTTTGTACACCTCTTGTTTCGATGCTAATGGTGGGCTATTTGAAACTCTCTTAGATGCTGATTGTGCTGTTATTAGCGATGCGCTCAATCATGCCAGTATCATCGACGGAATTCGTCTGTGTAAAGCCAAGCGGTATCGCTTTGCTCACGGCGATATGCAGGAATTGGAGCAAGCACTCCAGGACTCGCAGTCAGCGAAAATCCGCTTAATCGCAACTGATGGGGTCTTCAGCATGGATGGCGATATCGCGAAGCTAGAGCAAATTTGTGACCTCGCCGATCGCTATGATGCTCTGGTTATGGTTGATGATAGCCACGCTACCGGGGTGTTGGGGGCAACAGGACGTGGCTCTGTCGAACACTGTAACGTGATGGGACGGGTGGATATCATCACTAGTACGCTGGGGAAAGCGCTGGGCGGAGCATCTGGCGGCTTTACGACAGGGCGCAAGCCGATAATTGACTTGCTACGGCAGCGATCGCGTCCCTACCTATTTTCCAATACCCTGGCACCTGCGATCGCTTACACCAGTATTAGAGTGCTGGACTTGCTCAGTGAAACAACCGAACTGCGGGAACGATTGATGGAGAATACGCGCTACTTCCGCGCCTCAATGAGCGATCAGGGTTTTGACATTAAACCGGGCATTCACCCGATCGTACCGATTATGCTCTACGACGCGAAGCTGGCACAAGATATGGCGCGTGATCTGCTCAATGAAGGCATTTACGTCATTGGTTTCAGCTATCCCGTTGTTCCGCAAGGTCAAGCCCGGATTCGCGTTCAAGTGTCTGCCGCTCATACGCAAGAGCATCTCGACCAATGCGTCGATGCGTTTACCCGCAGGGGGAAACAGTACGGAATCATTTAGAGCTTTTCAATAAGTTTCAGTAGCCAGAAAACAATGCTCAAAAAATAAATAACAAAAGCTTGTCTGCCAACTTCTGTTGATGAGAAAGACTCAATCCATTCTTAACTAGACGCAAATTCCGCTTTTTTAACGCAAAGGACGCAAAGGTTTACGCAGAGGTACGCAAAGTTTTTAAGGTCAGATGGTAGTTTCCTGTTCTTTCCTCCTGTCTGTGTTTTCTGTGCCTGGAGTGGTTCTTTAAAAGAGGAAAATCCCATGATTGAAGACATCCGAGAACGACTGAAGATTCCCTCTGAGAGGTTAGAGGCTATCAACGCTATCCTGATAGCTCCGAACATAAGTGTAATCGATGATTTCCTTGATGTTGTCTCCAAGTACGGGACTCCGGAGGAGATTAATGCTAAGGCAAAACAAGCGATGGAGCTTCCAGCACTGCTCCAAGAAGTTAAACAAACTAAGCCAGAATATTTAGCCGACTTGCAATGGCTACAAAAGCAAGTTGATGAGGGGGCATTTATCACCATTGCAGAGTACCGACGCAAGGTGCTGGGAAACACAGCCGATAGTTTGACCTTTGCTGACGATTTCGCCGTTACGCTGGAAATCAGTGCTTGCCAATATTTCCCGTGGGTGATTGCTACTGCTAAACGTGCGATCGCACAACAAGCGCTGATGCCAGGACGCTTTATCCGAGTCCGTAAGATGAGAGAACAGGAAGCGGATGGCGATTTGCTTGCGGTTGCTGCCGCGATGCAGATTATTGGTGCGAGTTTCGTCGAAACCCTGGATACGAAAGGCACTGATGGCTCAAACGTACATTTGGGTGGTTCTGAAACTATCACGGGTTACTTCGGTGGTGTCGGTCAGCCCAACGAGTACGCTTTAAAATGGCTTGACGAGTACCTGTACTATTACACCAACTATGGCATCCGGCAGGTACTGAATCTCAACCCTGGAACAGTGCTGCTTGGCTATCTCCTCCACCGTATCGGTGTCGATATCGAGTTCAAAATCTCGGTATTTATCGGAAATGACAATCCCTATTCGGCGCTATGGACTCTACTGACTGCCAAGCTGTTCTCTAGGGATGACGGCAGTTCTCCGTTGATTGGGTTTAACTGGAGTAACTCGGTCAACAACGAGACGATCGAGATTACGAGCCAGTTTCGGAAGGCTCTAGACTTTGAGAACGTTGTCCGCTTTGAACATCACATCACGGAAACGTGGAAAAGCATCGTGCGGCAACCGTACAACCGTAGAGATGAGTTGATGGAACTTAGCGATCACGTACCGAATATTTCCGCCAAGCATGAGGGGGGCGATCCAGAAATCGAACAGACACGCCAACACCCATCGGACATTTTGGACTATTTTCGCGATAAGGAAGAGATTATCAGGTCTGGAGACTGGGAATACCTAACCTTGAACTTTTTAGACAAGTTCGATGCGGTGAATAGAACAGCGCGATCGCTAACGGAGCAGGGTCTATCGTTTGTTGCAGCTCAGAAGTGTCACCCAAAAGAGCGGCGGACTAGTGCAGCAAGAGACTTAGAGGCTGTCTCTAAAGAAATGTAAAGGGGGCGGAAGCGGGCGAGCGCTAAATCCTATTCCGCCCGGTTGGGTAATCCCGTACTGCTTTCCATGAATGATGAAATGATGCAAGTGGATGTCTTCCCACCCCATTGCTATCTGTAGTATGTAGTGCCAATCTGCGCTCGTGCTATCGCTTTTGACCAGTAGGCGACGCCAAATCATCGGACTAATGCCCAGCAGCAGCACCTTCAGTTGATAAATGACGGGGAAAGAGGAATCAGACATTGAGTCATCTTACCGTGTCGCCTGCTCCATCTCCCCCGAAAAAAATCGCTCTCCATGTAGGGGAGAGTAATGATGGGGGATACGAGGTAAATTGAACTATCCCGACAGGGGGCGATTCGTAGGTTTCGGATTGGTTAGTACTCACGCCCCGTTATCAGTGACAAATAATGTGTCAATCAGCATATACCCAGTCAATCCCTTCCCAAAAGCTTTGTTTGGGAGGAAAGAACAAGGCATTAAGCCGTTCCCAAGTCGCTCTGACAATAGCCTCATCATCTGACTCCAGAACAATACCCCCATACTCAGTCCGCGAATAAACCAGCACCGGAACATCCTGATCCAACACCACGATTTTGATCTCCCCATCCAATGGAGCCACCTGGCTAAAGAACTCAACCAACCGCTCACAAATTGACAAGTTCTGACTAGGCGGCAAATCCCCATAAACTGAATGAGCATCACCCGCCGGTTCTCCATCCACCACCCTAAACAGATAGAAATCAGTTCCCATCTTGAGCTTCTTCTGAGACAGCTTCAAAGCGATACCCACAATCACAGCCCCAGCAATTATCCAGGGGGCCAAATCCATCAGCAGTAACCACACCGCATTCGTACCGCCACTGGACAAAGTTGTGATCGCACCCTGATTAACTCCCGACAGCAAATACCCGCCACTCCCTTTCAGCAGCCCTGCCAACTCATATCGTGCCACCAACTCTCCTGCCGCCGATGAGCCTTTGGTGAGAATCCCCGTCATAATCCACGAAGCCGGAAGATATTGCTCTGCCATTCCCAATACCTTCAACACCGACTCATTGATACCTTTGAGAGTGTGAACGATATCATGCAGCTTGGGGTCGGCTGGAGGAAACAGCAGGTTGAGAGGTGCTAATCCATATTGAGGAATACCCGATAGCTTAGGCAAATCTAGCACTGAATTATGGGCGGCGATCGCTTTATCTAAAAGCATCAGTTCTCGACTCCCGATACCCAACCGATCAGCAGCGGCAAAGAGTTGACTAAGTTTTTGCTGAACGGCCTGTACCGTCGAATAAACCTTGCTGTTGTA
>CBKWLJ010000398.1:0-8924 GCA_966675205.1 uncultured bacterium | reverse complement strand
ATGAAACTTGCAATCTCTTGTAAGAGAAACTGCATTAAACGTTAAATTAGATTAATTGAGATAACCGAATTCTAACTTTTATGAATAGAAGAAACAATTGGAAACGAAATTGTTGCAAAACTCAGCAAAATTTTCTTCAGGTTAACTTAACATTTTTTCCAACACTCTGGGCGCGCTCAAAACCAGTTGGTGATATCGAGAAAATTTCTCCGCCTCTGGGTGTCCCCGCCTCCCTGCGTCAGTCTCAATCAACAACTTATAACCACACCCCAACACTCTCCCCCACCTTCCAGCCTTGGTACAGTCTTAGCCTCTCTCCTATCCTCATTAGAGTTGGAGTGAGTCTACTGGTAGTGAGTGGGGGCATAACTAAAGCGAGTGCACAGTTCCCAGTGCAAAATCCCTCCTTAAATCCTGACTTTTCAGTCCTGAAAACTGAATCTTCTAATCCTGACTTAGCTCCTCAGAAACTTGCAGGGGAGCTTGAGGCGCTTCAATCTATAACGGATACAAGGCACTCGTGGGACGCTCTTAAAATGGCGCAGTCACTTCCAGTACTGACACCCACACAACCCGCAGCAGTTGAACAACTCAATCAAGGAATTGCATTGATTCAACAGGGAAAAGTACCCGAAGCGATCGCAGCATTTCGACAAGCTTCTCAACTCAACCCCCAACTCGCACCCGCCCATTACAACTTAGGGTTAGCTTTACGCCAGTCAGGGCAGTTACAGGAAGCAGCAGATGCGTTTTATCAAGCCACCCAAGCAGATTCCGACTTCGCCCTCGCCTTTGCCAACTTAGGGGCAGCGCTTTTGGAAGGAAATAACTTACAGCAGGCACAGGACTATCTGACACGAGCACTAGAACTAGACCCTAACTTGGGTGTAGCACATTACAACTACGGTTTAGTACTGTCTCAGATGGGAAAACCCGATGAAGCAATGACTCACTTCAAAAATGCCATGCAATTTAGCCCTAATGCCCCAGAACCGATTTATCACATCGGACTGATTTATTTACAACAGGGCAAAACAGCTGAGGCAAAAAAGGCATTTGGGCAAGCCCTAAAAATCAACCCCCAATACCCAGAAGCACACTACAATATGGGTTCAATTTTATTCAAGGAAGGAAATTTAGATTCTGCTCTGGAATCATTCCGCAAAGCTGCTGAAAGTAACTCTAACTATGCCAATGCTTATTACGGGGCTGGGTTGGTATTTCTGCGGCAGAACCGATTGAGTGATGCAAAACAAGTCTTGCAATATGCCCAAGTTCTCTACTCTACTCAAGGCAATCCCCAGTGGGCAAGTCAGGCGCAACAGTTATTAGAGCAACTGCCCTAATTTGAAAATAGGGTGTAGGGGGTAGGGTGTGGGGTGTGGGGGAAAAAAGATTTTCATTCCTACTGCTGCAATGATTTCTTCAAGGTTTCAATAGACCATATCACACAAGGTTAAGCTAATTCGTAATACGTGAATACTCGCTCTCGCGGCGAGCAAGCTACGTCATTCATAATTAAAGGCGGGTGAGATTCTCTCAGGTTTCACTCTTCTCAGGTCTAGTGATGGTTTTTGCCAAGCTAGTCTAGTTTAGTGACAGGGTGAGTGCGATCGCACAAGATTAAAACAGGAGGTTGTTCTATCTGGTTATGGGAAAGCCTTATTTACTTAGCGATAGGCAGGTTTTGAACTGTTGTTTTTTGCTAATCGCCAACTTATAGCAAAAAGCAACTGATTATCGACCATGAATTAACCCAACTGAAAATGACTCTACGCCAGAAGACCCTACTGAGCGTGGGCGTGACGCTTTTATTTCTCTTACTAACGCTGTACCTCAACTTATCAACCATTTGGTTGAATGGCTTTGCCAAAATTGAGTCCCAACAGACTCATGTGAATGTAGAACGAGTCACAGAAGCGATCGCAAATAGCTTAGAAAAACTCAGCAGCACAGCCAGTGATTGGGCGGGGTGGGACGAAACTTATGCCTTTGTTGAAGATGGCAACAAAAGCTACATTCAAGAAAATCTTGAGGCGGCAACGTTTCTCAACCTCCGGCTCAATCTCATGCTATTTGTCAATAAAAGGGGTCAAATTGTTTACGGTACAAATGTTGATTTACAACGTAAGGTAGCCGTACCTGTTCCCGATAGCTTGAAGCAATACCTGATCACGCACCCTCGCTTACTCCAACACAAGATTGCTAATAGTAGCCATACAGGGATTGTGATTTTACCCGAAAGTCGCCTGTTTGTTGCTTCCCGACCTATTTTAAAGAATGATCGTACTGGCCCAATTCGTGGCACCCTAATTATAGGTCGTTTTCTTGATGCAGCTGAAGTTCAGCAGCTTTCTGAACTTACGCGATCGCAACTTACCCTCTATCCGTTCCAAGATAAGCAGTTGCCCGCAGATTTTCAAGAGATCAAACAGGAAATCACCCAAAATCAGCTCAACACCAAAACTCCAATTCTATCCCCTATTTTTGTTCGTCCTCTGAACCTCCAACGAATTGCCGGCTATACCCTATTGAAAGATATTGAAGGACAACCTGCATTGTTGTTGCGTGTGGATAATCCTAGAGATATTTATCAGCAAGGCCAACGAGGATTGCGTTACCTGGTAATGGCGTTGTTAGTAGTGGGTTTGGCATTTGGCTTAATCACTCTGTTGCTGATAGAAAAATCAGTGCTATCTCCACTTGCTCGTTTTAGTGCTACGGTTAGACGGATTCGCGACAAGGGTGATTTAACACAACGGATATCAACCAATGGGAGTGATGAACTATCCCGCGTAGGAATTGCCATTAATCAATTATTAGCAACATTACAAGAGTCTCAACAAAAATTGAGTCAGAGCGAAGAACGATACCGCTCTGTTGTTAATAATGTCACAGAAGTCATTTTCCAGACTGATACGGCCGGGAAATGGACGTTTCTCAACCCAGCTTGGACAGAAATTACGGGATTTAATGTAGAAGAAAGTTTAGGCAAGTTCTGCTGGACATTTATTCATCCAGAAGATAAACCATATCACGATGAGCAGTTTCACCATCTGATGGCTGGCAACACACGAAACACACGTTACTGTGTTCGTTATCAAACTTATGACGGTAGCTATCGCTGGTTTGAAGTTCACTCCCGCTTGACGTTTAACTATAGCTGTTGTGAGTATGTTACGGGTATAGGGGGTACGCTCAATGACATTACTGAGCGAAGACTTGCTGAAGCCAGAGAACGGGAGAAAGCCCAAGAGTTAGAAAAAACGCTGCGAGAACTAACTCACACTCAATCCCAACTATTCCAAAGTGAAAAAATGGCGATTTTAGGGCAGTTAGTGGCTGGAGTAGCGCACGAAATTAACAATCCCATTAGTTCTGTTTCTGGCAATATTCAATATGCCACTGAATACTTCCAAAGCCTCCTGAAAATTATTGATTACTATCAGCGATACTATCCCAACCCTCCCGAAAAAATTCAAGTGGAAATGGAAGCAATAGATTTTAATTTTTTGGTGAATGATTTACCTACTCTCCTGAATTCCATGAGAAAAGGTTCAGAGCGAATTTGTGAGATTGTTCAGTCTCTGCGGAGTTTCTCACGGTTAAACGAATCTGAAATCAGAGCAGTAGATATACACGAAGGAATTGAAAGTACACTGTTAATTTTAAGGCATCGCTTCAAAGCAAAAGGAGAATTTAATGAGATTAAATTGATTAAAGAATACAGCGAATTACCTCTCGTAGAATGCTATCCTGGGCAACTCAATCAAGTCCTGATGAATTTAATTGTTAATGCGATTGATGCCTTAGAAGAAAAGAGAGTAAAAAAAAGCTATGATGCTGATGAAGCTCCACCTTTTATTCGGATTTGCACTGAATTCAAAAACAAAGATGCTACCTCCCACAGGAATAGCGGTGCAGCTCATGTTTTAATTCGCATTGCAGACAACGGTACAGGAATCACTCAAGAGGTAAGTCACCATTTGTTTGAGCCGTTTTTTACCACTAAACCTAGGGGTAAAGGTACTGGGTTGGGACTATCGATTAGTTATCAAATAGTGGTAGAAAAACATCAGGGTCAGTTGTATGTTCAATCTAAACCTAGTCAAGGTACTGAGTTTTTTATTGAGTTGCCGATTCAGCACGATTGTTGAAGTTTTAATTTTAAGAAACATATCCTCATCCTGGGGAGGGGGAAGTATTGGATAGCTAAATTTAGGTGCATTGATTAAAGCCTTCTCCAAATGCTTTGCCCCTACAAGCGCCCCTTGTGTTTCTTTCATCGATAACGGATGCAATTACGTTGCTGGGGCACTCATATCCAGCAAGACTTTTAAAACTCCTTTGGTTGAAGCCCGTTCAAATGCGGCAAGCCCTTCACTTAAATGATAACGAGCGTTGATGAGTGGTTCTACATCCACTTGTCCGGAAGCTAACAGTTCAAGTGCTGGAGGAAAGGGGCCGCAACGGGAACCGATGAGAGTGATTTCGTCTACCACCAGAGAGGAGGCATCAAGGGTGAGTCGATTAGCGTAGGTGCTTTTCAGGACTAAGGTACCACGCGATCGCAAAGCTCGTCGGGCAATTTCAAATCCTGTCGGATTGCCGGTACACTCTACAGCGATATCAAACGTTCTATCAGTAACAGCATCGGCTTCACCTGTCTGAATACCTCGTGCGTTTAACAGAGCTAGTTTGTCTCGATGACGCCCGATAACGAGGAGTTCACAACCCGTTAATGCGAGGGTTTGCGCTACCAGTTGCCCTAGCTTACCATCACCAACAACCAAAACGCGATCGCTCGGACTTACAGTTACCTGCTGCTGAATTTCCAAAGCGGCTGCTAAGGGTTCTGTAAACGTAGCAACATCGGTAGGTAACGTATCCGGCACTCGATGCAAGTTTTCCACTGGCAAAGAGAGATATTCGGCAAACGCTCCATTTCGGTTCACAATCCCCAATACAGTTCGGTTTTCGCAGTGAGTAGGTTGTCCCGTGCGACAAAATCGGCACTGTCCACAGGCAGCATTAATCTCGCCTACCACCCGTTGTCCTTGTAGATGCTGCGGCCCCTGTTCTACAACGCCGATAAATTCGTGACCTAAAATACCGGTGTACGGGTAATAGCCTCGAATTAATTCCAAATCGGTGTTGCAGATACCTGCCCGAATGACCCGCACCAGTGCTTCACCCGGTGGTGGGTTGGGAATTGGGGCATCGTGCCGCAGTTGCAGTTGATTATTCTCCAGCCAAAGCGCTTGCATCCGTGTTGATTTTGCTCAAATACAACTTCAATAACATTTTATGGGTGACTTGGAGAATGGAGACGACTGACATCTGAGATGCTGGGTTATTTTTTCCAGGGAAGCTTGGTACCCATTTCAGTTAGTGCTGAAAAGACGAGATAGAGGATGAGTACACCAAAGCTAACTAGAAAAAGAACGATATCGTTATCCATGTTTGCCAAGGGGTAATAGTCAGTACTGACCAATGATCGCAAAAAAGGTAACACGAAAGAAGCAGATAACCACATACCCAAGACAGGCAAGATGCCTGCCCCACAAGAATTATGGAATTTTGAGCTATGTGGATTAAATGTTGGAGCCAGTGGAGATATTGTCTAAATTAGAAGAGATGTTTAGACAACTAAAGATGAAGAGGTCAAAAATATGCGTACTGTTTACGCGATACAGTTTGAGATTAGTTCTAACAAAGGACAATCGATTAATGAATGCTTAGATTCTCTGAAAAACAGGATTATAGCTTGGATAAAAGGAAAATATAATAATTCCTACAGACAAATTGATTTTGTCATCAATTTTGATGGCAAACCCATTAATATAACTGACGGCAATGAGTTAATTATAAATCAATATTCTAGGGAAAAATTAAATTTAATTACGTTTAATTTAAGTGAAAATAACAATTATGATAATTCTTTAGTCTGGCAAACTTTATGTACTATTGCAGCTACAGATAAATCTATAGAGTTAGCTGTAATTATACGAATTTCATCCAATTATTTTGTACTAAGCCCTCTAAAGTATAAGCTTGGTCGTCCACGTATTGTTGCTGAAGTAATAAAAAACTATAAATGCAATATCTCTGGTAGTTTAATTACTGTTGCCAAGACTGAAATAGATGTCCTAAAATTTGAAAATTTTACTCAAAATGAACTGTTAAATCCTAAACGAGTAATGCCAATATTTGTAGTATCACCTGATATATGGACAGATAAATCTCTTATCGATGCAGATAAGCTTCAAAATCAATTAGTGGGATTTGCAAAAGTTGTACTGCTGAGCAAGTGGGCAGCTTTTCGGCTTACCAATCGTTTGGGAAAGTCTCTCTCTTGTTATAACGGAGCTATACGGTTATACTGGCCTGGTTTTACTGATAAATCAAATCCTTGGGAACATCCACTATATCTGGCAGAAAAAATTAAGTATTACGAAGAAAATGGAAGCCCTTTTGAAGAGCATATTTTTCGTTTATTGTCGGGAATTTCAGCTTTTCGGTTTGCTGAAGGAAAAATTACACGTAAGGTTCGAGCAAATTTAGAAGCTGATAGGTTAAAGCAAACTCATAAACTACGCCAAGAAGTACAAGAACATACTGCCACTATCGAGCAGTTGTATCCAGCTCTTGAGCAGGCATGGGATGAGAATACTCAGTTAAAACAGCGTATTTCTGAATTAGAAAGGCTAGTTGAGAGTTATCAAACAAATTTGGCTGATCTATGGAAGAGCCAATATACTGAAGAATTGGAAGGAGCAGCGCAGGAATTACAGGAAGAATTAGAGTTTAGAACAGTGAAAGATGCCCTTGACACTGCTAAACAAGATTTCAGCAACTTAGTTATTTGGAAGACAGCGGAAGAATCTGCCGAAAAATCCAACTTTGCTAGACCGACGGAAGTTTACCAAGCCTTTATGGCAATTGCAGAGGTTGGTGAAAAATATTTTGATCCTAAATCGAAGGAAGATTTGAAGAACGGTTTGAAGACAGCGTTTAAGCAACGTGGCTTCAAGTATGCCCACACAGAAAGCCAAACCACTCGGACTATGTATAAACAGCAGCGGTATTTCAGTCACAATGGACAGAAGAAACTAATGCTGACACATCTAACACTTGGCGGGAGAGATAGTACAAACTGCCTACAGATTTACTTTGACTTGAATTCAGAGACAAACAAAGTGGATGTAGGCTATTGCGGAGTTCACTTGGAGTACTCCAGCAAAAGGACTTGAACTTAGGAGGCGATCGCACTCCTCCCTTACTTCAGTGCGATCGCCTATCGGTTGTAGGTTGGGTTGAATAATGAAACCCAACTCTTAATTGATTCGCCTACTCATCCTTGACCTAGATCTTTACTCAAGTGTGACGATAAAAGGTAATCAGGCTTATCTGGGAAACTTGGCTGCTCCACCCCACCTCTAGATAAGTCAAGAGCGTGCCAATTTATTTCACGCCTGGGGTCTGGGTCTTTAAAACTACCAGTTCTTCTTTCAAGAAGAATAGTTTGATTGATTGTTTTTGGTGCGACAAGACTGATGGCATATTGTTTTCCATCTACCTGAAACAGCTTTAAGTCTCCTGGGGGCATTTCGTACCAAGCTATAGCACTAATAGTGGGTTTTCCTGGGACGTTTGCGTAAACACGACCACCAGGCATACCACTCGATAATGTTTGACCTTTGGTAACCTCGCAATCTGATAGATCGCGGCTTAAAAGATTGCATACTTCTTTGTATGTCTTGTAGCTGAGAGCGTAGTACCTATCTCCTGGTAGCTTCATTAAAACAGCAGGCTCTGATTTTAATTCGCCCCATGCTCTAGCTTTTAATTGTGCTGTATACCCCTGGCCACCCAATGTTTCAGCGAAAACTGTTGCTAAACTACCTGGCTCGGCTGTTATGCAACCTCCATTGGTTACCTTACAACCCTCCAAGTAATAAGCCATTAACTGGTTAAGGCTCATATCTTCTGTCTTTGTCATAAATCTTTCGTTATAAGATTTTATAGTACATGTGTACCATTATACTGTTTTTAGTAGCTTTAGGTGGTGAGATAGCCGAACTTACCGAGGTAGAAAATTCCCTACTCCGGATACGAAACACTATCTCTTATTCTCAATCGCCTAGAACACAGTGTAGATATTTGTCAATACATTCCGCCAAACTGCCCAAAAACCCCAAAGAAGCAGAATCAACAACAAATTCAGGAACTTACTGAATGTTTGCCAAAACTCTATCCGGATAAAGCTCCCACCTCACAAATAAACCCTGGCAAAAGAGGACTTGTAAGCTGATCTGTCTTAAACAAAGTCATCGCTTTCTTAAGTACAGCATTCTCTCGTCGGTAAACCTCAATCAATTGTTGTTCGCGATCGCAAATCCAGTATTCCGACACTCCTTGAACAGAATAGAGCTTTAATTTAGTTTCGCGATCGCGTTTCTTATCCTTCTCAGTTTTCGACAGAACCTCAACCATAAGTTCGGGCGCACCAGTTAGATGGCCTGAATCATCAGTTAATTGTGTTCGCTTCTCGTGGCTAATCCAAATTACATCAGGAATTACAGCGTCAGATACAGAAAAGATGACACCGGGGACCATAAAGGGTTTACCAACGCCACTTTGCAATGACCAGGTTCTGAGTTCTGCATAAATAGCACCCGCAACATCCTGATGATCTAAGTGTGGGGCACGAGTCACAAAAAGTTTTCCATCAATAATCTCATAACGATTGCCGTTATCGGGGAAACCTTCCAAATCAGCGATCGTCCAACGGACTTGTTCAGAGGTGGCTGGAGTCATAGACACCGCTCCAGAATGCAGGTACTTTCATTATCGTAGATTCTTCTTTTAAATAAACCTCACACCCAGAAGTCGGGTTTCACAGGAGTTACCCGACTTCTCGA
>CBKWLJ010000397.1:0-8962 GCA_966675205.1 uncultured bacterium | reverse complement strand
CTGACGGGTTCGCATCCCTATAACTTACCCAAAGACTCTCACACCAGGCAAATCATTTGGCGAAATCTCACTCCAGTTATTTCCAGTAATTTTGCTCAGTTGATTGATGATTTAATGGCGCTTGAACCCGCAAATCGTCCTCAAAACACTCAAGAAATTTTCTACCGGATTCAAGCAATAGAGAATAGAGTTGAGACGCCAAAACTTGCTTCCAAAACAACACCTTCAATTTCTTCCCCAATCCTTGACATCACTCAACTCCCTAATCCTAAGGAAAATCAGATACCAAAACAGATCGTTAAAGCTCTGTGGGTAGGTAGTACAACTTTATTTTTAGGATTAGCTGGAACTCTATTTTACCAAATACTTCCTTGTGAGGTATTGGGAAATTTTAAACCTTGTTTAGCTGCCTTTGATGACAAGTTAAGTTTTGGAGAAAAAGTATTAATTCCTGGTTCTGCTTCCTTGAAAAAGCAAAAGGGAGTGGAAGCGTTTCGAGAGGGACAATATCACAAAGCCATTAATGAGTTAGAAGCAGCCCGAGAATTTCAAAAAAGTGACCCAGAAACGTTAATTTACCTCAACAATGCTCGAATCCAAGCTCAAAAAGCCAAATTTTATTCAATTGCTGTTGCAGTTCCTCTCGATACCAGTTCAGAAGGATTGAACTCTGGTTTAGAAATTTTGCGAGGAGTTGCCCAAGCTCAAGATGAGTTCAATCAAGGAAAAAATCAAGTCAAGATTAAAGTATTAATTGCCGATGATGCCAATAGCTCTACTCAAGCAAAACAAATTGCTAAAGCTTTAATTAATAAAAAAGAGATTTTAGCAGTGGTGGGTCATTTTACTAGCGATTCAACTCTAGCCACTGCTGAGGTTTATCAAAACAATCAGTTAGTTTTTGTTTCTCCAACTAGCACATCAGAAGATTTATCCACCCAACAGCAAGCTCATATTCCTAATTTCTTTTTTCGGACTGTACCGAGCGATCGCATTACTGCCCAAACTCTGGCTAGCTACTTGAGCCAACAATCTAATCAAGATACAGCCGCTGTATTTTACAATCCTCGAAGTCAATATAGCAACTCGCTACAAAATCAATTTCGCGACAGCTTGATTCAAGAGGGAGGACAGGTAGTTGATGAGGTTGATTTATCGACTCCTATCTTTAACTTCAGAAGTGCAATCGATAATGCTGGAAAACAAGGAGCTAAAGTTCTAGCGTTATTTCCCAACAGTCAAAGTTTAATTCTCAATAAAACCATAAAGCTCATTATCGCCAATCAATGTAACTACTTGATGGTGGGAGGTGATACCCTTTATACGCCTGAAATTCTGGATATCGTCGGCAAACAAGCAATCAATTGCTTAGTCGCCGCTGTTCCCTGGCACAGTATGCACAGCCCAAACAAAGCATTTCCTCAAACCGCTCAAACGTTATGGAAAGGAACCGTGAGTTGGCGCACGGCATTGGCTTATGATGCGACTCGTGTACTAATAGCGGCTTTAGAGAAAAGTTCACAGCCGAGTCGTATCTTATTGCAACAAACGTTATCAAACCCTAATTTTCAAGTGATGGGAGCTACGGGTAAAATTCGTTTCCAAGGAAATGGCGATCGCAAAAATCCTCAGATGCAATTAGTCCAAGTTCAATTAGACAAGCAGGGTAATCCTGTATTTGTTTCTTTTCCTTGAAAGAATGAAAATAACTCTCTCCTAACTCCTAACTCCTAACTCCTGACTCCTGACTCCTAATTTCAAAATAGTAAGTTGATGTTTCTGAGTTAAGCACTCTAGAGCCAATTACCCACTAGGACGTAAGGTGCCCAAAACACCGAACCTTGGTACTGAGGATTTTGCAAAAGAGCAAGCTGAGCACGACGGAGAGCTTCGGCTTTTGTTAGCTGATTGTTCGCCAACTCTCGGTAGAACTGACTCATCAAAATAGCTGTAGACTTATCATCCACCGGCCACAGAGAAGCAACCGTACTGCGTGCTCCTGCCCGCACCGCCACTCCAGCAAGTCCCAATGCGGCTCGCTTATCCCCTTTGGCTGTCTGACAGGCACTCAAGACGAGCAATTCGATCGCTTCAGGCTGACTTTCGTCTCTCGTTTGCAGTAATTGTCTCAACTCATTGATGTTAATTTTCTCATCCCAAGCCAGAATGAAGGTTTCATCGGCATTAGAACTGAACTGGCCGTGAGTGGCTAAATGAACGATAGGAACAGGCAGCGATTCGATCTGCTTTTGGAACGTTTCGGTGGTAAATTGGCGATCGAGAATGATCTGGGCTGAAACCTCAGATTGAATTTGTGCCAATTCCTGCTCCACGTTAGGGAGTGGAGAAAATCCCAGACGCGCTTCGGTTAGTCCGGCGGCTAGGGCTTTCAATTGTCGCTGTTTCAAGGGTTTGGGGTCAATTAGACTTAGACCAGGAGCGAGGGCGATGCTATAGTTCTCTAAAAGATACTGTTGACCGTCATAAAGTGCTGCCATGGGAATATTTCGCAAAGAACCATCTAGCACGAAGACTAAAGTATCAATTTTGTTATTTCTGAGTTCAGCCAAAGTTGGTTGAATTAGCCAGTTATAGATTTGTTGTGATAAAGTCCTAGCCTCGCTAGTTGTGAAGGGTCGTATTAAGTTTCTCCGCAGTTGTTCAATTGTACTTTCCACTGTTTCTTGAGAGATGGGCGTGGCGTAATGGCGTAGGGGTTGTTGGGGTAACTTGAAGATGACTTCGAGCCGATCTGGCAAAATAATGGGATAAATGATGGCTGTTGTTGGAGCCACTTGATCAACAATTTGGTCAAGCTGCTGCTTGGGTTCTAAACAGGCTTCCCGAAAAAAATTATCCAGTTCTGCTAACTGGAGTGCTTCGATGACATTACGAGCTTTTTCAAGATTGTCCTGATTGGGTACCCCCCTGGGAGTTCGCAACAGCAAATCGACAAACTGCCGATAGACTGGCTCCACACTTTCCCGGAAAGAAAATTGAACGTCTGGGTTGATGGCAACCAAATCGTTGCGGAGGGACTGTAGGGTTTGGAACGCTTGCTCATAGGCAGCAAGTGCCCCTTGAATATCTTCCCCAGCTTTTAACCGTCCCAACTGCCACTGCCACTGATAGGCAATATCGGGTGCTGCGATCGCTTGAGCAATAATCAAGGCTTGTTGAGTCAGGTTGCGGGCATCGGCTAACTGCTGGGTTTGTTCGTAGAGTCTACCCAGAGTACCCAAAGCATAAGACTCGGCTCGTGCATCTTTGAGGCTTTGAGCCTGCTCGATAGCGGTTGACAAAAGCCGAGCGATATCTAGCCATGAAGGGGTGTCTGTATTGGTATTTTTTTTGAGTTGCGTCAAACTCTGAGCAAAATTAATTCGAGCGTAGACTGCCATACGGCTGGGGGGCAATTGGGCAATAATTGGCTGGATTTTAGGCCATAGCCCTTGGGCAGCGCTGATTTGCTTGGTTTCTAGTAATAGGCTCAGTTGATTGAGTTGAGCTTGGATTCCCTCGGTTGGTGAGGAGGAAGCAGCAGCTTGTTGATAGTACTCTAAAGCAGCTTGGTTGTCAGATTGAGCACGGGCAGTGTTACCAAGGTTGAGCAAGGCATCGCTGATGGCTGGAGGAGATTTTAGCGATTGTGCAACTTGTAAACTTTGCTCCAAAACCTGTCGAGATTCATTAAGATCGCCCACAAGCCGCAGGACATTGCCGAGACTCCGCAATCCCGTAGCTTTGAGAGCAGAGTCAGGTTGGTTTTGCAGCGTTTGTTGGAGTTGGGTTAATGTCTTTTCAGCCTGACGGTAAAGTCCCAATGCTTGCAAGGCTTGTGCTTGGTTAATTAAGTTACGAGTTCGAGCCGCCTCATCGCCAACTTGGGTGTACATAGACTCCGCTTGTCGCCAAGCCGCTAGGGCATCTTCAGCTCGTCCTCGTGCCAATTGTAGGCGGCCTCGAATATCTAAGGCTTGGGCGAGGATTTGTGGTTTTTCTGGTGAGTCACCCCAATTTTGCTCAGTTTGTAACAAACTCAGACTTTGTGTACTGACTTGCTCTGCCTCTTGCCACTGTCCGAGTTGTTGATAAGCCAAAGAGAGATTGCTCCACGTCATCGCGAGGTTGAGGTTATCACCTCTAGCTTTGAAGGCGTCTGCTGCCTGTTCCCAGACTTTTGCTGCCTCAGAATACCGTTCGGCTTCGTAAAGGGTTCTGCCTTGTTGCTCTAGTACTTCAGCATCGGGCAACCGTTGAACAATCGCATTCTCTGCAACCCAATGGGCAAAAGTCGGTAATGCTGCCGCACTCAGAAACATTACTAAAAGCAGCACTAGTGCAGCGTGGCGGAAATAACTATCCAGTTGAAAAAGGTTAAAAAGCTTACTAGACAAGCTTTCTTTCCTTTTGCCCTCTGCCCCCTGCCTTCTGCCTTCTTGCACTAGTGTAGCGTGACGGAAATAATCCACCCAAAAGTTAAAAAGCTTACTGTACAAGCTTTCTTCCCTTCTACCTTCTGCCTTTTTTCTTCTGCCTTCTTGCACTAGGGTTCCCAGGCGCTGAACTCCTGCCCATATTCGCTGCAATAGGTGTGTGAATTCCTGAAAAAATCTAGTTTTTTTTCTTGCCATTGTCTCGCCCTGATTCGCCAATGTATTTGCAAGAGTGCGAACCGCTTTTCATTAGCCACTAGGCTCTTGATTGCGATCGCGCATTTGGCAATCAACAATTCCCTGCCAAGAACGCCCAGGTGTGACGGTGGGAGCAGTTGCGGTGAGAATGATTTTGCCATTGTTACCCACCACCCAGCCTTGAGCTTCTACCAGTTGAGTGGATGTGGGGTGAGCTGAGTTTGCGGAAATAGCCGAATGCGATCGCTCCCCTACTATAGAACTGCGCCTTACTAAATCAACCTCCACAGCATCAGGACTGAGAGCCTCTTTAGGATTGGGCGGCAAACCCCCACGCCCCGTAATGACAAATTCGCTCTGCTGTTGAGAGCCACCTACTTGACAGCCTTGTGCCATCTGTGTATTCACTGGCTGAGCTGGCAAGTTGACTAATCCTCGCGTCGGGTCAACATCGGGTGTATTGATTTCCACAGTACCACTGAACTCCGGCCCAAGTTCAGAAGTAGCTGTGATGTCACTTTGGGGGGTCAGTTCTTCCCGAAATTCTGTACCAAAAATGCCTTGAGCGGTGATGATAACTCGACCTCCTCTGGCGTTTTGAGCATTGGCACTGATATCGCTATTTTCCAAGGCAGCGATGACACCTGTGTCAATGGTGATATTGCCGCCAGTCGCTGAACCAATGGCGTTGGTGGTGATGCTGCTACCACGACGCAATACCAATTCCTGAGAGCGCAAGATGATATTTCCCTGCCCCTCTAGGCTATCAGGCTGTTGGCTTCTGGTTTCAGCATCAAGGCTGGCACCCGTGTCTAGACGGATAGAATCAGCTTGTACCTGAAGGTCGCCTGCATTCCCTGACCCTTCAGTGTTCACCGCTACTTTAGCGCGATCGCGGACAATTAACTGTTGAGTTGTAATCCTGATGTTTCCCCCATCACCTGTAGGGTTAAGATTAGGAACAGGAATTTGAATGGTGTTCGCAAATACCCCACTGGCAGCATCAGCCTGATCCAGCCTTGATGGATCGGTAACTTGGGCAAGTCGGTTATTAAAGGTGGGGTCCAACCCAGAGATGGTAATGTTGTCAGTCGCATTGACAGTTATGTCACCTGCTGCTCCACTGCTGTAGGCGGTGGTGAGTAATTGACCGCCACCACTTAGATCGAGGTTATTGGCGTTAACCAAAATATTACCGCCCGGATTAGGGTTCCAAGTTCGTGCACTTAAAACTGCCCCATTCGCTAGGCGCAGGTTATTAGTAGTAACTGTGATATCACCGCCCCGACCATTCGCTGGTGTTCGGGTACCACTCAACAACCCACTCGATAATCCATTGCTTCCCAACCCATCAAAGGAGAGGGTATCCCAAGCAGTAACCGTGATCTTGCCCCCATCCCCTCGTGCAAAAGTCTCAGCAGCAACTACAGCACCATTGGTTAACAAAAGAGACTTTGTTGTGATGCTGATGTCTCCCCCGTTGCCCACAGCGCCACGGTTTACAGTACTCAATACACCACTAGAGAGTCCATTGTTTCCCACCCCATCGAAGGAGACGGTATCCAAGGCAGTAATCGTCACATTGCCCGTATCTCCTTGGCCAGAAGTGTTGGTAATCACTCGAGCACCATTCGTTCCAAACAGCGACTCCGTTGTGAGGTTAATGTCACCTCCCTTACCCACGCCTCCTGCTAACACCCCATTAGAAATCGAGCTGTTATCCGTAAGGTTGACTACCCCTGTCGCGTTAATTTCAATATCTCCCGCCTCGCTCTCAGGTGACCCCAAAGGTGAATCTATTCCCGCCTGAAGTTGGCTTGCTCCCGTCATATTCAAGTTCCGGGCATCGATCGCAATACTCCCGCCACCTCCAGCGATGACATTAACTTTAGCGCCATTCGTCAGCGATACATCAGTTCGCACTTTGGCATCAGGAAAACTCAAACTGAGATTGTTGCCATCAAAAATTAGCCCTACTGTTCCCGGTTCTAATAATCCTCCCAATTCCACTCGACCACCTGGAGCTTGCAAATTTCCGCCATCAATTAATAGTGTTCCAGTGAATGTTGTACTAGGAGAGACATTACCCCCTATTAGTAACAAGCTTTGATTATCACCAACGGCTAGAGTTCCTTGAACTTCAATGGAATTCGTTTGCTGGGCGGCAATTTGATTGAACAGCAATGCTGAAGGATTAACCCTGAGTAAGGAATTATCGGGGGAAACGGCTGAAGTGAGGGAAAATTCTCCCCCACCGGGAAATGCGATCGCATTCGCGGTTGTTCCTACAAATGAACCGCCAATTTGTAGCTGAGCATTTTGTCCGAATATAATGCCATTGGGATTTAAGAGGAAGAGATTGGCATTACCTTGCGATCGAATCAGTCCTTGAATATTAGACGGAGAGCCACCTGTAACTCTGGCGAAAATGTTGGTGATTGTCAGGGAGTTAAGGAAATCAGCTATCCCTCCATTAGGGACGCTAAAATCATTAAAACTGTGAAATAAATTCGTATCACCAACCGTTGTCCCCCCTGTAATTTGAAAGGTTGTACCGTTAGGGGTCACTACAGTTCCCACAGAAGAGTCAGCCGTGACTTGGGCAAAGGCGCAAGCACCAGAGAATGCGTGAAGCGAAGCTATCGCCAAGGAAATCGCACCTGTTAAAGTTATTGCTCCACCCGCGACAAAAGAACTCGCTAGCCTTGAGTGCCAATACCGACTCCAACGGCTTGAAATCATCTTAGATATCTCCCTGATTGAGACAGTATTTGAGTATTTGAGTCAACTACCGCTAACTGCCCACAATGGTAGGCGGAAGCTCAACAGCACGAGTACTCAATCAGGTTACAAATTATTATTGGCAAAGCAGTTTGCTGCTCAAAACCCGTTGGAAATTTTTGAACTATAGCAGTCGCCACAATTGTTAGGACACTTTTTTGTTCCCTATTCCCTGTCAAGGAGTTCCCTTTCAAGCCAAATATAATGTCCGGCTTGAGCATCTGTGCCCGGAAATTTCTCAACAGCCGCCCATGTGTTCAAGCTCACAACGAAAAAATGAAAAATTCCCTCTCCTAACCCCTGACTCCTGAATTCTGACTCCTGACTCCTGACTCCTGATCCGTGACCCCTATTTTCAAGCTAGATGCCCATGTGTTCAAGCTCACAACGAAAAAATGAAAAATTTCCTCTCCTAACCCCTGACTCCTGAATTCTGACTCCTGACTCCTATTTTCAGATTAGTAAGATGATGCTTTTCGGTTAAACACATAGCGATGCCCTTCTCATAGTAAGCCGCTTCATTAATGAAGATGGGATAGACAGTTGATTCCCCTTCATATGCGATCGCATGATTGTCAAACGTCAAAAACATTGGATCGCCAGGGTGTAGCGGTTCATAGTCTTTACCTTGAAGCTGTGGGTGAATCATTGCCTGAATCTCCCCCTGCTCATTTCTGGGATAGTCGATGTCTCGCAGAAATTGATAAAGGGTGAGTGTGCGATCGCTCTGTTGCGTTTTTCCCTGGTTATACTCTTCTAAGTAGTCTAAAATTGCATAAATCAGCTCCTCAGTTTTCTGAAAAAAATCGGCATTCAAAACCCCCTGAGCTACAGGGCCAACCTCAATTACAAAACCCAATTCGCAAAGAGACCTTAGGTAAATATCTTTTTGAGGGGATTGTGTACTCATGCACACTCTAACTAAAGGATTAAGCGAACTGAGATAAGCTGCTAATTGTAAGTTTAACGGATGAGGGTTCCCCAAAATAATTGTTAAACCCATGTTAGTTGTTGTACTATGCAAATCAATCAAAAAATCTGCCTGATGCTTACCTGGCGGATTTAAGATTTGGTAAATTTCATTCGCACGCTTTGTTTCATAACCAGATAAACTGGAATCTTGTAATTCTTGAGGGTTAAAACATCGATTTAAATCCTTGTCGATATATCGTCTACCTGCCTCAAACGCTTGGGGATTTCCTAATAAGGTAAAGGCGTCAAAACTGGAGCGTTGAATCAGTTCCGGAAATTGCTCAAACTTCTTAATCAAATATACTCCTGTAAACTCATTCCCATGAGTTCCACCAACAATGGCAACTCGGCTAATCGGATTGATACTTTTCATATTTCAATTATTTCCTGAAAATAGCGATATTCTTGCCCTTACCCTAAGGGATAATTCCGCTAAATGTCCAATACTTTTTTTTGCATAAAATTATACCTTTTAAGTATAGTTTTTCTGAACTTCACCTAGAAACTATACTTGAAAAAGAGAATTATTTGGCAAGCAGGATGGAACTCCGACATCTGCGATACTTTATCGTCTT
>CBKWLJ010000396.1:0-8965 GCA_966675205.1 uncultured bacterium | reverse complement strand
GGTAATAATTCGTAATTATGAATTCGTAATTCGTAATTAAAAGGCGGGTTAGAGTTAGGAGACAACGCACGTCGCTTTAGGAGCAGTCGGGGTCTCTTATCCCCGGCGAGAACGTCATACCGAGTTGCGTTCAAACATAGTAGTACAGACTGACACTTCAGACGCGGGGACGCGGAGAACATGCATATGCTACGTATGAACGCAACTTCGTATCAATTACGAATTACGAATTACGAACTACGAATTTTTAATCAAATCCGCCCTTTGAGTTGGTTTTATTAGAATTAATCAGCCGGACATAATAGGAGGAGGACTTTATCTTTCATCTGCCTTGCTGTGCTGCACGAGTTGGAACCAGTTCTCCGGATTCAATGAGAACAGTTCAGTTAATGTAAGCATTACTTTTCTACACACATCTTGACATCAATCCTTTTGCCTCTCGCCAAGAGGTTGATTTGTCTTGTCTGTAATGCATTCTCCCCTTGTATTCAGGTTAAAAATTAATGATGACTTCCTCCGCTTTCAATGAGGTTATTTCACCAACTTCCTTGGAAAACAGTAGCCTGAGCAGTAATACCCAAGGCTATGAATGCGGCTGCTTTTTGTGTCAACAAGCTCTATCGACTGTAAACGGACAATTGGGTTCTAGCCTTTTTGATGATACCCTTCTCCAGGATGGCAACCGTCTAGGTAATGACTTAGCTTCCCCCTTACAAGATGCCAGTCAGCCTTACTATGTCAATGCTCTGCTTCCAACAGGACAAAGGCGATGGAACGCGAGTAGTCCGGCAGGAACACCCGTCACCCTTACCTATAGCTTCATGACGGCGGTGCCAAGCTACTACGGCAGCAATCCGAGTTGGACGAATTTTACTGCCTTGACAGAGGAGCAAAAACAGCGAGCCAGAGAAGCGTTACGCTTATGGTCTGATGTCGCAAACATTAATTTTGTAGAAGTTTCCGATGCAGTTGCTGGTGGAACGATTCGTTTTGGCTACGCGACTCCCAACTTTAGTGCGAATGGATGGGCCTATTATCCTTCAACTCATCCATCGGCAGGGGATGTTTGGCTCAACCAAAACTCAGCAACTAACCTGACTCCAGGGTTTTGGGGTTTTGGTACCTTAATTCATGAGATTGGCCATGCACTGGGTTTGAAGCATACGTTTGATGCAGGAGTGGCAATACTACCGACTTCTGAGGACACTTATCAATACTCGAATATGTCCTACTCTCAGCATCCGGATATGCTAGGGGTACGACCTCAGACGCCGCAGTTGTATGATATAGCCGCGATTCAGTACCTGTATGGTGCAAACACCAATACGCGATCGGGAAACGATACTTATTCTTGGACGACGAATGCCACATTCGTTCAAACTATTTGGGACGGCGCTGGAATCGATACGATTAGTGCTGCCAACCAAGTTCGGGATACTGTCATTAACCTACAACCGGGTAGTTTCAGTTCTATTGGTGCCAGAGGCGTTGCCAATGCCAAAAATAATGTAGCGATCGCTTTTAATGTCACGATTGAAAATGCGATCGCAGGCTCTGGAAATGACACTCTAACTGGCAATACCGCCAATAACCTCCTACAAGGAGGGACTGGCAATGATTTCCTCTACGGTGAAGCTGGCAACGATACCTTGAATGGTGAAAATGCCAATGACTACCTCAATGGTGGAGATGGCAATGACACTTTGAGTGGTGGAGATGGCAACGACACTCTTATTGGTGGTGCGGGAGATGATGTTCTCGCTGGTGGGAGTGGAAATGATACTTTCATTGCTGAGAGTACAGGTGACAGCATCATTGAGAACAACAACGCAGGCATCGATATAGTACAGTCCTCCATCAGTTACACCCTAGCTGAGAACCTGGAAAACTTAACTCTTATCGGTACCGACGCCCTAAACGGTTATGGCAACGCCCTCGACAATATTATTTTAGGGAACAGCGCTAATAATGCACTCTCTGGTAACGACGGGAATGACACCCTCATTGGCGGATTAGGGAATGACACACTGATAGGGGGTATGGGTGCTGACTTTTTTACGTTCTACTCTGCAACACAAGGGATTGACACCCTTACTAATTTTGCGTCCCTCGAAGGCGACAAACTCCTAATTTCTGCAAGTGGATTTAGTGGAGGATTGACGATAGGCAATCTAGCGGATGACCTATTTACACTAGGCTTAACCGCCGTCGATGAAAATGACCGTTTCATCTTTGACTCCTCCACAGGAGCATTGTTCTTCGATATCGATGGGATTGGTGCTATGGCACAGGTACAATTAGCAACGCTTTCAGCAGGTTTATCTCTGAGCAGTTCTGACTTCTCTTTAATCGCCTAACAACCTTCTCTTAGAGACACAAAGCAATTCCGTTCCCAAGCTCATCCTGGGAACGAATTGTTTCATCCTCGCTATAGTACCGAAGCTCTGCTTTCGACTGACCTTAGTTATTTCATCAATTGAGGAATAATCAAACTAAATAGAATCCCAAAAGCAATCAGCGCAATCACTTGTTCTCTGGACAAGAAATTGGGCATTGCCACAGCAAGGACGCCTAAGATAATCAAACCAAGGATGATTTCCTTAGACAGGAGATTCGGCATTACTAGAGTAGTAATGATAAAAAAGGCGATCAGAGCAATAGCTGTTTCCATGTTTGCTGTTCTCCCCAGAGCAATTTAGTGCGTTCACGCTTGGCTGACGCCCAGTATTTCTGCTTTATTACTATCCCCCAAAATATCTCAAAAAAGCACACAAGTCAGTAGGAAATTATCCTAACCTGACAAACTCATTTTGTAGTGATTCCATACCTAGTAGCCCCCAACGATGTCGGCTGGGAGCTTGGTAATTGTGTTAAAATTTTAGAAGAAACTAGTAATATTTGGCAACTATGTGGACGAAAAGTGGCATTTTTTGCAGCTTTTCTGTGTTTTGCTGCCAAATTCTTAATTTTTTAATGGAGTTTTTCGTTCTATGAGTACCTCCCAGGAGCGGATTGTCCCGACAAATTTGCGGAACGAGATGCAACAGTCTTACCTGGAATACGCCATGAGCGTGATTGTGGGTCGGGCATTGCCAGATGCTAGGGATGGACTCAAGCCAGTACATCGGCGGATTCTCTATGCGATGCATGAACTGGGTCTTACACCAGAGCGTCCGTTCCGGAAATGCGCTCGTGTTGTGGGAGAAGTGTTGGGTAAGTATCACCCTCATGGAGACACTGCCGTTTATGACGCCTTGGTGCGGATGGCGCAAGATTTCTCCATGCGATCGCCCCTAATTAACGGGCATGGTAACTTTGGCTCAGTAGACAACGACCCACCCGCGGCAATGCGTTACACGGAGTGCCGTCTGCGTCCCATCGCTACAGACGCCATGCTGCGGGACATTGAGTCGGAAACCGTAGACTTTATTGATAACTTTGACGGTTCACAGCAGGAACCGACTGTCCTACCGGCACGGGTTCCTCAATTACTGCTCAATGGTTCTAGTGGCATTGCTGTGGGGATGGCAACCAATATCCCACCGCATAACCTAGGAGAATTGATCGATGGTCTCGTTGCTCTAATTCACAATCCAGAGGTTACTGATACCGAGTTGATGCGGTATATATCTGGCCCGGACTTTCCCACAGGGGGGCAAATTCTGGGAACTACGGGTATTAAGGAAGCCTATACCACCGGTCGCGGTTCGATTACGATGCGGGGTGTGGCCCAAATTGAAACGATTTCAGTGCGCGGTCGTCCCGATCGCGAAGCCATCATCATTACCGAACTTCCGTTTCAAACCAATAAAGCCGGACTGATTGAGAAAATTGCCGAACTCGTCAATGACAAGCGGATAGAGGGCATTTCCGACATTCGGGACGAAAGCGATCGCGACGGGATGCGAATCGTGATCGAACTCAAACGCGATGCCTATCCTCGTGTAGTACTCAATAACCTCTACAAGCTGACTCCCCTGCAAACGAATTTTGGGGCGAATATGCTGGCGTTAGTGGGCAATGAACCCCAACTGCTGACGCTCAAGCAGTTCCTAGATGTCTTCCTGAATTTCCGCATTGAAACCATTACCCGGCGGACACAATACGAACTGCGGAAAGCTGAAGAACGCGACCACATCTTGCAAGGGCTATTGATTGCTCTAGACAATCTAGATGCCATTATCGAACTCATCCGCAACGCTGCTGATGCTCCCACCGCCAAGGCAGAGTTGATGGAGACTTACGGCCTTTCCGACGTACAAGCCGATGCCATCTTGCAAATGCAGCTGCGCCGCCTGACTGCCCTAGAAGCCGAAAAAATTCACGCTGAACACGAGGAGTTACAAACCCAAATTGCTGACCTGCGGGATATCCTAGCTCGCAGAAGTCGCATCTTGGAAATTATTGAAACGGAAGTTAGTCAGCTCAAAGCCACCCATGCTACACCCCGTCGCACTGTGATTGAACAGGTTGAAGGGGAGATTGATGATACCGACCTGATTGCCAATGAGAGAGCCGTCATTCTACTCACTGAGCAAGGGTACATCAAACGGATGGCAGTTAACGATTTCACTGCCCAAGCTAGGGCAACTCGCGGCAAAGCAGCAGCCCGAATCAAAGAGGATGACGGGGTTGAGCATTTCCTAACTTGCTGTGACCACGACAGCGTTTTATTCTTTAGCGATCGCGGTGTGGTTTACTGCCTCAAAGCCTACCAAATCCCCGCCACCTCTCGCACCGCACGAGGTGTCCCCATTGTCCAACTGCTTCCGATTCCCCGTGAGGAAAAAATTACCTCTATCGTGCCGGTATCTGAATTCACCGATCACGAATATTTGGTGATGCTGACCCGTAAAGGTTTCATCAAGAAAACGGCACTCGATGCCTTCAGCAACATCCGTGCCAATGGCTTGATTGCCATTTCCTTAGAAGAGGGCGACCAATTGCGGTGGGTGCAGCGTGCCACCCAATCAGACAGCATCATTATTGGGTCGCGTCAAGGGATGGCGATTCACTTTAGGGCAGACAACGAGCAATTGCGCCCCCTCGGTCGCGCCACAAGGGGCGTTAAGGCAATGAAACTGCGTGCTAATGATGAATTGATTAGCATGGATATTCTGCCCGGTCAAGTCGTTGCCAGTATTGCATCTGTGTCAGAAGCGGAGGCAGAGGAAGAGGCAGAAGACCTCAATGGGAATGGAGAGGAGTTAGTCGAAACAGCAGGTCAAGGGCCATGGGTACTAGTAGTCACGATGGGAGGTTATGGAAAACGAGTGCCTGTGTCTCAGTTCCGCCTACAAAATCGTGCGGGGATGGGCATTCTTTCTACCAAGTTCCGTTTACCGAAAGACCAAGTAGCGGCGCTGCGGATTGTGAATGAAGGCGATGAATTAATGATGGTGACGAGTCGAGGAATCATCATTCGTCAAGCCATTAATGCGATTTCGCCCCAATCAAGAATGGCAACTGGGGTGAGAGTGCAACGCTTAGATGAAGATGATGCGATCGCAGCCGTTGCCTTAGTGCCTCTATCCGGTGAAGAGGAAGAAGCTCTAGAGGAGGGGTCGTCAACTTAGAGTTCTAGAAGATCAGCACCAATCCTGCCCTACGCTTACCACGGAGGGCAGGATTTTTCAACTATCAGTAAAGGAGGATTCTTTCTTTTTGATTAGTGTTCGAGTCGCGCAGCCTCCGACTAGCACGTTTTTTCCGTTTGTTATGCCTTTGCTGCTTGCTAGCTTTTTTCCTTTCCAGTGTTTTTAAGGCTCTGATAAGACGTTTTCTGCTAACCATTATTCGCATTCCTAAATTTTTTTAACAATGGGGGTATGACAACCAGCTGAATCAGACAATTTTAGATTTTGGGTTGTCCCCATGAATGAATCTAGGGGCTTGCAAATGCAAGAATTTTAGATTTTGGATTAAATTTTAGATTGGGGGATTATATAGCGTTTCTCAATTGGATGAGGTACAGGACTGATGGTTTTAAGGCAGAGGGCAGAAGGCAGAGTTAGATGTACTCCACTCAATCGAGAACCGCTATAGATTATCCCCTTGAAAGATTTCAAGGGCTTACTTTTTAATTCAAAATCCTTGCATCGTAAATCTAAAATCACCTTGGTCATTTTGGCGTTCCCCCTCTAGCTTTAAATTTAGTAAGTAAATATGAGGCAAAAGTGATAAGCCTCGATCTGGATTCGTGGTTAATATGAAAACCTCAAAGCAACTCTTTTCCGCATCCCTTTTACTTTTGTCTTTGACGGGTGGCATCCTGATGGGGCTAACACCAGCCCCCTTAGAAGCTTGGCCTTTAGCGTGGATTGCTTTGGTGCCTGTCTGGTTCTTAGTGGCGAAAGCTAAGAATCTTCGCCAATGTGCTTTGTACGGTTTAGTCTGGGGGATTGGCTACCACGGCTTAGCCTTGTTTTGGATTACTGGGGTTCACCCCATGACTTGGATGGGGGTACCATGGTTAGCGAGTATTGCGATCGCAACGTTTTGCTGGGCATTCATCACCTTCTGGGGAGCCGTTTTAGTCACCGCTTGGGCTATATTATTATTCTGGATTTTTAATTCTCGATTTTCGATTAATCCAAAACCCGGACTCTTATCTTTTGTCCGTGTTCTAACAGGAACAGCCCTCTGGTGTGGATTAGAAGCGCTCTGGAGTGCTGGCCCTTTGTGGTGGACTTCCCTTTCCTATACTCAAAGTCCCCATAACTTGGTGATTTTGCACTTAGGTCAATTGTCTGGACCTTTAACAGTTACAGCCGCGATTGTTGCCGTAAATGGCTTACTTGCCGAAGCGTGGATTAGCTATCAACACAGGCAAGATGCAACACAGTTGAACGCTAGAACATTGAATGTTGAACGTTCTAGTCTGAAGATAGGGAACAGGGAACAGGGAACAGGGAACAGGGAATGGGGAACTCGGGGTTCCCTGTGGGGATTAAGGATAATAGGAGAAAACAAATTTTCATCCTTCGTTTTGAATGCCAATTCATGGCAGTCTAACCTGCAACCTTCTAACCTGAAACCTGCAACCCTTCTATCTCTAGCAACTGGGCTATTTATTGTCTTGCACTTGGTTGGTTTTGGGCTATACAGCCGCCCATTGATGCAATCGCCGGAAGCCGCTTTAAAAGTCGGCATTATTCAAGGCAATATCGGTAATGATATTAAACTGTTTACAGAAGGTAAGCGTCGAGCGATCGACAGATACACCAATGGTTATCAGAAACTAGCAGAACAAGGTGTTGATGCGGTTCTAACACCTGAAGGGGCTTTACCCTTTTTTTTTAGTGACCTCAAGCAACTATCTTTGTATTCGAGTATTTTGGAAAAGGACGTTGTTGCCTGGGTAGGAGCTTTTGGAGAAAAAGGATTTAATTATACAAACAGCTTATTAACGATTACAGGTTCTGGCGAAACATTCAGCCGCTACGACAAAGTTAAGTTAGTACCTTTGGGAGAGTATATTCCCTTTGAACCCGTTTTAGGGAAAATTATCGATCGCCTTTCTCCTCTGGATGCTCATCAAGTTCCTGGTTCGCCAACTCAAGTGTTTGAGACGCCGTTTGGTCGAGCTATTGTTGGTATTTGTTACGAGTCAGCTTTTCCTGAACATTTCCGGCGTCAGGCAGCTAATGGGGGACAGTTTATCCTTACTGCTTCTAATAATGCTCATTACAGTCCATCCATGCCAGCGCAGCATCATGCTCAAGATGTGATGCGGGCCATTGAAAGCGATAGGTGGGCAGTACGAGCAACTAATACTGGCTATTCTGGTATCGTCAATCCTCATGGCAAAACGTTGTGGATGTCTGGAATTAATACTTTTGAAATTCATGCCGATACGATTTATCGGCGGCAGACGCAAACGCTTTATGTGCGTTGGGGAAATTGGTTAACTCCCGTTTTGTTGGGGTGTGCGGGGTTATCGTGGTTTGTTTTTAACCGCAGATAAACGCAGATAAACGCAGATGTAGATGCTTTATAACAGTTTTTGTTTGCATAGAATACAGTAGGGACACGGGCTTTGTCCGTGGCCTACCAAGAATGATATTCCACTCGATTGAGAACCGCTATATTCGGCTTGCCGAAGGCTACGCAGATATGTCAATTTCCTCAAAGATAGGATGGAATTGTCGGTCTCTCGCAACAACGCCATGTTAAAGTACAATCCGCTGCACTGCTTGCCTTCTGCTGAGGATTTACCTGACTCAGACGATACCCCTGTGGACAATGAACTGCAAGATTTAGTGCCTAGTTTACTCAAAGCCATACTGGCGGTAATTTGGGCAAACCGTTGGGATTGGTTTTTTGGCGTGGATATGGGGATTTACTATCACCCTGATGAGCCTGCTATTGTGCCAGATGGGTTTTTGAGTTTGGGTGTTCAGCGGTTTATTGATGAAGATTTGCGCTTAAGTTATGTAATTTGGGAGGAAAATGTTGCCCCAATTTTAGCGCTAGAGGTTGTTTCCCATAAGCGGCGAGGGGAATATACCACTAAGAAGAAACTGTATATGGAATTGAAAGTTTTGTACTATGTGATCTACAATCCTCACCGTCGCAAAAAACCATCTTTAGAAGTTTATCGCTTGGTTGATGGGGAATATGTGTTGCAACAGGGAAATCCAGTTTGGTTGGCAGAGGTAGGTTTGGGAATAGGCACAGAACGGGGAATCTATCAGGGAGTTACGCGAGAGTGGCTGTATTGGTATGATGAGCGAGATCAGCGATTACTGACACCAGAAGAACGCATCCAACAAGCTGAAACACGCCAACTAGAAGCTGAACAGAGAGCTGAACGATTAGCACAACAATTGCGATCGCTTGGTGTAGATCCAGACTCTCTTTCTTGATGCTACCTGTATTTAAGGATTGCAAAAGAGAAAGCGATCGCATTTCAACGTGTTCGCGGGAGTCCCCAGGTTCTGCGTAGCAACCTGGGGAGGGACAG
>CBKWLJ010000395.1:0-8989 GCA_966675205.1 uncultured bacterium | reverse complement strand
GTAAGGGAGGCGATGTTACAGGCACAATCTTGATTTCTACGGGCTCTCTTTCCTTAACAGATGGTGCCGTACTCAATACCAGTACCTTGGGAGACGGCAATGCTGGTGCCATCGTTGTTGTAGCTCGTGATGATGTCACTCTTAAGGGAGGAGTAATTGGCAGTATTGTTGGCGATGAGGCAACAGGTAATGCTGGTGCAATTCTGATGAGCGTTGGGTCGCTTTCCATCGCTACCACGTCTAACCATCCTATTGCTGGACTGAGTACCCAAGCTTCTGGAGAGGGGAATGCCGGACTCATATATGTCGAAGCCGACGATGATATTTCACTGAGAGGCTTTGGCAGCGTCATCCTCAGCACTGTGGGTGAACAAAGTACGAACACTGATGGCTTTGGTGGCGCTATTATCCTTGAAGGTAGGTCACTATTCCTCAGAGATGGAGCAATAGTGAGTGTAGACAATCAAGGAGCGGGCGAGGCAGGAGGCATACAAGTCACTGTTCGTGAAGACATTATTCTGAGAGACCAAGGAATAATTAGTGCGATCGCAGCATCGGGTCAAGGCGGGAATATCCTCTTAACATCAGGGGATTTCTTGGTGTTGGTTAACGACAGCGAGGTAAACACCGAAGCATTTAATCCAAACAACCCTAACGCAAATGGCGGCAATATTTTTGTTGTTACCAAATACCTAATTGCTGCTCCTTTCAACACCAATGACATTGTTGCTAACGCTGTCCAAGGTTTTGGAGGGAACATTACTGTCTTTGCCAATCGCCTCTACGATATTGAGAAGCGACCTGAGGTTTTTCCAACTAATGACATCAGTGTTAGTTCTGAGTTCGGAGTAGATGGCACAGTCACCAGTAACGTCCTCAATCTTGACCCGACTGCGGGACTAGCCAACCTACCCACCAACCCTGTAGACCCTTCGACACTAATAGCTGAAACCTGCGCTCCCCGTGGCGGCATAGCCGACAGGCAAAAAAATCAATTTATTAACACCGGACGTGGCGGGACGCCCCCTGATCCGAATGCGGCATTTACCGGTGAGGCAGGGGTAAATGACTTGGGAACCCCTGACGAGGGAGCAGTCAACACAACAGACGACCCCAGTTCTATCAACCCCACCAATCCTGCACCAGTTGCCACCACTTCCCCTCAAAATCCAGAAAGGGTTGAAGCTCAAGGCTGGGTATACGGAGAAAATGGCGATATCATCTTCACCGCTCAAGCTCCTACCCTTACTCCCACCACTCCCGTGCTAGCACCTGCATCTACCTGCAATGATTTATCACAGTTGCCTCAGTAGCGGTTATTTCCAATTACCAGTGAGTTTGTTGGTGCTAACGAGTTGCCTGATGATAGCACCAAGTCCAGTGCCAGCTCTTGACGATACGTTTGTAGCAGACAAGCAAGAGGATAGCGGATTGGGGAACGGAGAAGTTGTTGGGGTGGATGAGGATAACTCCGAACTTGCCTCCTTCTCAGTGACTAGCAACTCCCGTCATGGAATTAATGATGCCGTTGGTCAATTGCCGAAATCTGTGACTATTCATCCATTAAATAATGTAGGGGCGAAGCATTCGAGCGATCAATTTTGCCAATCCGCCGAGATGTCTCTATCCGAATGCTTCGCCCTTCCTACTCTCCTACAGGTAATCAACCCACATGAAGTCGCCAACAATATCATTACCCAACTCCCCACACTTCCCGATGTACCCAATAGCCCTCCCCTAGCACCTGAAAGAGCGCCCAAACCTGGCTCTGAAACCTTTCCCGAACTAGAGCCATTTTCCCCATCCCCTGCTCCCCAAGAAGTCCTCCCCTCCCCACCTCCCCCCCCTCCCACAACCGTTGAACCTAATCCAGATGAAGTCCCGGAAACGATTACCATTGAACGCTTTGAGTTTGAAGGGAATACATCTATCAGTGACGAGGAACTCGCTGAAGCGACGGCAAAGTTTACCAACCGCCCCCTATCCTTTGCTGAAGTCTACGAAGTGCGTTCTGCCATTACTGAACTTTACAGGAAACGGGGCTACGTCACTTCCGGTGCCATTATTCCGCCTCAAACCTTCCGTCAAACAGACAAGGTAGTCAAAATTCAGATTCTCGAAGGGGGATTAGAAGCCATTGAAGTCAGAGGCACAAGACGACTCAACCCGGAGTACATTCGCAGTCGCCTTGCCCTTGCGGCCGGTACACCTTTGAATCAGCAGGCTTTAATCGAAGCGCTGCAACTGCTGCAACTTGACCCCTTAATTCAAAACTTATCGGCTGAACTCACGGCAGGGACACGCTCAGGGTCGAGTTTACTAATTGTAGAGGTGGAAGAGGCAAAAACTTTCCACCTTGACCTGTCCCTGAATAATAACCGATCGCCTAACATCGGAACTTTCGAGCGCCGACTCGAACTCACGCAAGCCAACTTGTTCGGAGAAGGGGATGGTATTATCGTCGGCTTCAGCAATACAGCAGGTAGTAATACCCTAGACGCCAGCTACACCTACCCCCTCAATCCCCGCAACGGCACCCTCAACTTCACGACCAGTTTTACCTTTAGTAATGTAGTCGAGTCTCCTTGGGATCGAATCGATTTGGATGCCGACTCGCGCTACTTTGGCCTAACTTGGCGTCAACCCCTCCAACGCAGTCTATCCGAAGAATTTGCGATCGGGCTATCGCTCACGAACCAAAAAAGTAAAGTGACGGTTTTTGATGTCCCTGTCCGACTTTCCCCAGGAACGGAGGAGGATGGCAGTACTACTGTTACCGCCCTGCGCTTTTTTCAGGAATGGTTTCGACGTAGCGGCCGTCACGTCTTCGGGGTTCGCTCCCAATTCAATCTCGGACTGGGTTTCCTCGGCGGTACAACCAACGATGATGCTCCCGACAGCAACTTTTTGGCTTGGCGCGGCCAAGTTCAGTGGGTAGAACTTTTGGCTCCTGACACCGTATTCATTGTCAGGGGAGATATGCAACTCTCACTCGGCTCTCTTTTGAACTTAGAGCAATTTGGCTTGGGCGGCCAAGATACCGTCCGAGGGTATCGCCAAAATGTTCTGCTCACTGATAGTGGTGCCTCAGCTTCAGCAGAACTGCGGTTCCCCATTCTCCGCTTTCCCCGACAAAGCGGCCTTTTACAAATTGCCCCCTTTATTGATCTAGGGTTTGTTTGGAGCAATTTCAGTAATCTGCTTGAACCTGAACCCGACCCCAATTTTCTCGCTTCTATCGGACTCGGTTTGAGGTATCAATTGGGCGATCGCTTATCCGCTCGTCTTGACTGGGGCATTCCTATCATCGGTACAGATATTAGGTCTGAAAGCAATACTTTACAAGAAGAGGGAATATATTTCTCTGTATTTTATCGCATTTTCTAATATTAAACAATAAAAATGCTAAAACAAATTTTTCATTTATTGGGTTTTAAAAGACCTCGCCGGAAGCAGGCAAAATGTCTAATTTTTGCTTACAAACGACCCCAAAAAATTCTATTTATTTTTCTATTTGTTACCGCATTCCTCTGCGTCCAAGGAATCACTGAACTGTTGGGAGCTAACAGTTTGCCTGTTGTCGCCCAGACTCCTACCGAGGTAACCAATACCCAGGATGCAGCGAATCCAGACACCTTAGTAGAGGAAGCCAAGAAGCTCTACCAAGCAGGACAATTTCCAGAAGCCCTCAGTCGTTTGCAGCAAGCAACGGCAGCTTTTGCCACTAGGGGAGATGTCCTCAAACAAGCGATGACACTTGACTTTCAAGGGCAAGTTTATCTCGCTCAGGGACAACCGGAAGCTGCCGCAGAACAGTTCTCAAATGCGGCCAAGATTTACGAGCAAGGGAAAGACAAAACAGGCGCAGTCAAAAGCCGGCTGAATCAAGCAGAGGCACTTCGCAAGGCAGGGCAACATCGCCGTGCATTGGATATTCTTCAACAAGTCAACAAAAATCTACCCAATGAAATCGATCCCCAGCTTAAAGCGATCGCACGCCGTAGCTTGGGAATTACTCAACGCTTAATTGGCGATTTGAATGAAGCACAAAAGTCTATAGAAGAGAGTTTGCAGATTGCCGAAACCCTACCCTCACCTGCTCGTGAACAAAATGTGAGTGCGGCTTATTTAATGTTAGGAAATATTGCTAAAGACCGAGGGAATGCAGCGAAAGAGCGGAACGAAATTAGCGAAGCCCAAAAGTATTTTGATGAAGCGATCGCACACTACCAAAAAGCAGCCGAAACTGCCACTGCACCAACAGCAAGAGTTGAAGCCCAACTCAATCAACTCAGCATTGTAGGAGATAAAGGGGAAGCCTTTACGGATGAAGAGCGGGAGTTACTCGATCAAGTTCGAGAAACAATTGACCAACTGCCCCTTTCCCGAACATCCATTCATGCCCGAATTAACTGGGCACGCATGGTGATGGAACCGAAAAACGAGGCAAATGTCAACCCACAAGACATTGCCCAGCAACTGGCGATCGCAGTCCAACAAGCCGAAAAACTGCAAGACTTGCGCTCCCAATCCTATGCTCTCGGACATTTGGGAGAACTGCGCCAACAGCTAGGACAGCTAGAGCAGGCCAGAGGGAATACTCAGCAAGCATTGCAAATTGCTCAATCCATCGGGGCATCAGATATTGCCTATCGCTGGCAGTGGCAGTTGGGACAAATCCTGATCGCACAGGGAAAAACAGAAGGTGCGATCGCATCCTACGAAGCGGCCGTCAACAATCTGCAATCCATACGCGGTGACTTGGTGAGTGTTAACCCCGACACGCAATTCTCCTTCCGGGAGAGTGTCGAACCCGTTTATCGTCAGCTAGTGGGATTACTGGTGAAGTCCGACAATCCAGAAAATTTAAAGAAAGCCCGAACCACTATAGAATCACTTCAGCAAGCCGAACTGGTTGACTTTTTCCGAGAAAACTGTTTAACAGCGACTCAAAAAGAAATTGACGAGATTGACCCCAAAGCGGCTGTCATTTACCCAATTGTTTTACAAAACAGCTTAGAGGTCGTGGTGTCATTGCCCGGTACTCGTATAAAACACCATACTATTTCCCAAGGGCGAACTGACTTGATCAAGAGCTTTAACCAGTTGCGGCAAAGTGTTGCTCCCTTAAGTAGTGTTGACCCCACCCGCACAGCACCGACTGAAAACGAACCCAATTCCGCACCCTCCCCAGAAGCGCAGCCGAAAGACAACGAACCCAATCCCGCACCCTCCCCAGAAGCTCAGTCGGAAGAAAACGAGTCCAATCCTGCTCCCTCCTCAGAAGCTAAACCTAACCGTGCCAGTCCCAGAGTAATACTCAGATCTCAACCCGGTGCGGGATACAGAGAGTCTGCTCAAGAAGTATACGATTGGTTAATCAAACCCTTTGAGGAAGACCTCAAAACGAGTGGAGTTGAAACTCTGGTTTTTGTACTCGATGCCCCCTTGCTAAATCTACCGATGGCAGTCCTTTATGATGGCGAGAAGTATTTGGTAGAAAAATATGCGATCGCCCAAACTCCAGGATTGCAACTTTTGGACTCCAAACCCCTACCACGGGGAGAACTTACTGCCCTCAAAGCTGGACTCTCTAAAGAGCGCGAGGTGAAACTTGACTCTTCTGAGCAACCTTTGGTGTTTTCTCAACTACCCAACGTAGTGGAGGAATTAAAAGGAATCCAGTCAGAGGTATCGGGTCAGCTCATCCTTGATCAAGACTTTACCACTGCTGCAATTCAACAAGCGATCGACTCTGTTCCTTTCCCTATTGTTCACCTCGCAACCCACGGACAGTTCAGTTCCAATCCTGAAGAAACCTTTATTCTGACTTGGAATGGCTACCTCAACATTAACCAGCTCAACCAACTTCTGCGAGGTCGAGAAGAAGGCGGCAGAAAGGCTATTGAGTTGCTAGTGCTGAGTGCCTGTCAGACAGCAACTGGAGATGAACGGGCGGCACTCGGATTAGCTGGCGTTGCAGTAAAAGCGGGTGCTCGCAGCACACTGGCAACGTTGTGGGTTGTGGAGGATGAAGCCACAGCTAAACTAATGATTCAGTTTTATGAGGAGTTAAAAAATACAAACGTTAGCAAAGCTGAAGCTCTCCGCCGCGCTCAATTGTGGCTCATGCAGCAGGATAGTAAGTACGAGTCACCCTATTACTGGGCACCTTTCATTTTGGTGGGAAACTGGTTGTAAGGTGCATCTTGCAGCACTTGCGTTAACCCGCCAGGGATTCAAATCCCTGGCTCACAGATCAAGTCGTCTTTAGACAACTAGATAAGAGTTTTAGTCCATTTTAATGGACTTGATGTATTAGCCCGGAGTTTGAACTCCGGGCGAGTTTTCGGGCTTACTGAGAATGGTGCAAGATGCATTGCTTCGCTAACGCACCTTACTCAAATTCATCACACCACTTCAACAAGGATGGATATGGCAGCTAACTGGCTCGTATCCACCGCTTGTTTACGGATAAGCACAGGCGCAGCGCCACCAGAACGAGAACGGGCAAGAGTATCGATGTCCCCCAGTAAATCGCCAACCACATTTATTGGTTCATCTTCTCGAATCTCCAATGGGCTTCCTCTAGTAGCCCCACGACCTCTGGCAATAGTCTGCAATCCCTTCAAAGCGTTGCGTAACGGAGCAATACTTGCCAAAATCAGCACTTCAAATGTGCCAACTTCCGGCCCTACATTGAAGTCAAAAATATCATCTGGCTGCGGTATAGGAACTGTTTGCCCTGGAGGAACCAGTGCTTTTTCTTCTGGGGCATCCCAGTCGAGAGGAAACAAGTTGACAATCTCTCCAGACCCAGTAATAAAAAGTACGCTGACATAGATATTGCGACTTTCATTATTTTTTACCTGAAGTTGGATGTTTGTTTCCCTTTTGAACTGTAGCTGCTGAGTCTTAATAACTCCAGGTGGAAGAGTGGATGGGGCATTTTGGGTGCCTCGACTGCTGACAGTTCCAGAAGTCTGTTTGCTATCTACAGCTTGAATTGAGGTAGTGACATTCAACTGAGAAGAATCACCATTATCAAGCAGCTTCAAAATTCGCCCGGCCAACAACGCCTTAAATCTTGGTTGCAGTCGCTTCACTGCATCCTCTGCTGATTCTCCCACACGACCAAAGGCACCTGGGATTGGCATTTTGCCAGCGGTAAATAAGCCTAAGGAACCCACAGGAGGAGGATTGGGAACTCGCTGTTTTTGCCAGGATTGGAAATCCTCCTGTGTTACCCGTCCTAACAAGAAATCAACGGTATTTCGTTGTTCAACTGAGACGGATTGAATCCGTTTTTGCTTTTGGAGTGCTGTCTGTGCCTTGGCTTGCTCTGCACCAAGCGTTTCATCCACACCGACTCGTAGGCTTAAATCAGTAGGAATTCCCCGTACCCGTTCTCGCAATAAAGTTCCTTCTTTAACTATCCCCGGTTGAGCAGGTTCGATAACTCTGCCATACCCCACTAATCCAACCCGCGATTCTTGCTTAATTTGTCCTTGTTCCCGTCCTTCATCATCAATGATGCTGAAGATTGCTTCATCTTCAAAAGCTTTCAGATTTTGGGGCGCTATCCCACCTAACCAAAACTCCACTTGGTCACCAGGAATTTTCCGAATTACCGCCTCGGCTGCGGGTCGAGTTTTTTCTAAGAAGTAAAGGGGTTTAGAGCCATGATCTTTTCCCGGTTCTACCTCAAATTCTGGTTTTTGGTACATCCCAGAAGATTTAGCCACGTCTTCAGTGCGAAGGGCTAAATTGTCAAAGGCTCTGTTGAAGGAATTGTTGCCAGCTTCTTGCCAGAGATAGCGGGTCAAAAGATAAGTGAAAGCACCAGCATGAAAACCGTCAAACGGGGCATCGGTCGCTAATTGTTCGGGACTTGCCGAAGCCATGACAACTCCCTTTGCTATTCCTTTGAGGCGGCGAGTATGAAACTCTTCTTTATCAAGATTTAGCTTAGAGAGCCACTGATTCTGATACTCAAATTCTTCTGGACTAGCATCAAGGGTAACACCACTATCTAAACGGGCAGATCTCACAAGCACGTTACCGCGCTTGCCTCCCCCGGAATAGCAACTATCTAGGACAACGGTAAGGTTTTCCGTGGGAATGGCAGACATTAACAGGAATAGAGTATGACCCATAATATCCGGAACGGGCGTACTCGTGCTGACCGAATCCGATGAGCGATCGCTCGGTACCATCGTGCTATTGAGTGGATTATCCCCAATCGGGTTGGGGTCGCGCACCCGTGAACCATGTCCAGAGTAGTGAAACACTACCGCATCGCCAGGTTTAGCTTGTTTTATAAGATGTTCCTCAAAGGCTGTCAAGATTCCTTCACGAGTGGCTTGGGCGTTTGTGACCGCGATAATATCTTTAGGGTTAAAGCCAAAACGGTGAACCAGGAGTTCTTTCTGCATTTCCACATCAGTGAGGCACCCTTGCAACCCCCCTAGACTGGGTTCGTACTCATTAATGCCAACTAACAAAGCTAATTTACGCGGCGTACTTTGCGCCAGAACTTGACCATATCGATTAGCTTGACGCATCAAGCCTAACTGGCTCATTCCCAAGCTAGCGAGGAGAGAACTAGTAAACTGGAGAAAATGACGGCGTTTCATAGGTTCTCTGGATAAAATGGGTGGCAGGGGAGATTAAAGAGGTTGGTTAAAAAATTTATTGTTTAAACCAATCATCTATATCTCTGTGTGTTGAGAGGTTATGCAAAAAGTACCTCTTTTAGGCTGCTGGAATGAACTCGCTCGGCAAATTGGGTTATCAGCTTTCTGATGAGGCACCCTGAGTGATCGCTCACAACGCGCATAAAGAAAATTTTTCTCCCTACTCCCTATTTTCTGCTTAGGCTGATCGTTCGGACTAAAAGGTGATTTATAAAATTAAATTTCCGTAGTGGCGTGGCACACCTAATTTTGTGCATTAGGAAATTGGGAGCAAATCAGTAATTTGGAGTTTA
>CBKWLJ010000394.1:0-9006 GCA_966675205.1 uncultured bacterium | reverse complement strand
TCACAAAGCCGCTTTGGGCTTTGTTTGGGCTTGAAATCTGTCTAAGTCCCGTTAGGTACAAAACTGGGCGAGAGGCGTGAACATGCAGCTACCCTGCACTCTACGAATGAGAGTGCGATCGCACAGTAGCATATCGGCTGTATAGTCTTGTTAAGTTGTTCTAACTCGCTCTGAGAGACTCGATATTAAGCTCTAACTTCTCTCCCAACCATAGAGCACGCTCAGTGTGGTCTCCCACATCGTCGCCTGTCTCGGGGTGGACGAGAATATCCAACCCCTCACGATTGAGCATTAACCAGGAGACAACATTGCCAAAGTGTTCTGGTAAGAACGCAACTTGATACATTCCCTTGGGGTGTGGCCCAATCGGTTTGTCATGCCAACGTCCGAGTTGCACTTCAAACTGAGCGCCTAATCCTTCACGTACACGCGCTGCCGCGTCACGACTGGCAGCATCGAAGTAGACATGAGCATGAAAACCAGTAATCTGGGCAGTATCTTTCATCGCGCTTCGCTCCACTGTATTTAAGAGTGAACTCATCGTAACGGTTGAATTCATCGGCAGCAGGCAATACTTGCATCATAGCTGAGACTCTTGTCCGTCCAGTGCAATAAGATGTTAGACGCTACTTCCTTTGCAATTAGAAACGAAACTAATCATGGGCCGCTACGATATTCTGCACCAGATTCAGCAGCTTGACCCAGTGCAAGACCACTGTGAAATTTATCATCTCATGACGGGCTACGAGTTTCCTTGGGATATTTTGCGATCGCTAGAAATTGCTCTGATGCGAACCTTCTGCGTACCCACGATCTCAGCACTGCTGGACAAAACAGGCGAATTTAAATATCGTCCCCAGAAACGCTACGACGATACGGGATTGCTGACGGCAGAAATCGTGAAATGGGGATATAAAAGCGATCGCGGTATCCAAGCCATTAATCGAATGAATGCAATTCACGGACGGTTCAAGATTTCTAATGAAGATTTTCTCTACGTGCTTTCAACCTTTATTTATGAACCCATTCGCTGGAATACTCGCTTTGGTTGGCGTTTAATGTGTGAACAAGAGCGTATGGCGGCGTTCTACTTTTGGTGTGAGGTAGGTAAACGGATGCATATCAAAAATATCCCAAAAACCTACGAGGAATTTGAGCAATATAACCTTAACTACGAGCAGCAACACTTCCACTTTTCAGATACTAATCACCATACAGGTAAAGCCACAGGTGAACTTTTCTTGAGCTGGTTTCCTGGCATTCTACAACCTTTAGTGAAGCCTGCTATTTATGCTCTGTTGGATGACAGCATATTAGAAGCTTGTGGATTTTCTCCAGCGCCAGCACTAGTACGTTTGACTGTTGTTGCTACCCTTAAAACTCGAAGCAAACTATTACTTCTGTTCCCCCCTCGAAAACAACCTGATTTCTTTACCGACTCACCAGTACGGAGCTATCCTAACGGTTATGAGATATCTAAATTAGGGCCTCAAAAGACCCCTTAAAAATGTTCTAGCGCTCACCAAGATGGCATCTCCACAACCTACTCGCTTAATCTGATGAATTCCTAGATATCAAGACCGAAAACTGTTAACTCAGATGGATGCTCGACCGTGAATTGATAGTACAGTTCCTGTGTAGAAAGGGGTGGCAAAGTTACAGACCAAACTAAGATTCCCATCTCACCCATCTGAATTTCTGGATTGGAGAATGTTAGATGGACTTGTATGTGTTCATGGCGGCTGACTGGCAGTTGTTCCGTGAGTCTCAATTCAACTTGGCATTCTCGTTGATTTGTAATCACCAACCGATAGGCATAAGTCATGCGCCGTTGGTTATCAATCAACTTTTGTTCGATTTGACGTTCTACCAATTCGCGCTGAATTTTTAGCCCCTCATCAATGCCTAAGTTGAGCTTGAATTCTTGACTTGGAGAAATATTACCCAACTGAGTTGTCCCGACAAAGGTGTTATCCAGGAAGATATTTACTTTACCCGATAGCAGGGGAATTCCAGTTGAAGGATTAGTCAGAGTTACCTGAAGGTAAGCCAAATTGAGTTGTTGAGGCAGGGCGATATACTCGGCGCGGCAAGGAAACTCTTCATTGAAGATCGTAGTGCGATGAGGAGCGCTATCGCTGGGAATATTACTCAGGCGTTTGACTTTATAAGTGACGCTGCTTCCTTGTTTAGAAACAGGTGGATTAGACATCGAAGCAAAACCATAATCAAATCCAGGGTTCATTGCCGTTTCTGATATCGGTGTTGTCCCGGCAAAAGGCATGGTGGCTGCCAGCGCACGGGACGGCAAATTGACCGTTTCTGTAAGCGTCGATGTCCTAAAACCGGTCAGGCTAGATTGGGCATCAATGTACCAAGGCGTGAGCTTGGGCGGCACGATGCCTAGTCCTGATTTAGCAGTGGAAAGGGTTAGGGATACACCTGTCCAATCCTCACCCGTATTCTGTTTAACTTCTGCTAAATAAGTGAGATTAATCTTGGCATTCGTTGGGTTGAAGCGCAAATCATAAAAGGGCATCCAACTCACTTGAGAGACGAGGTACGATACCTCTAGCTCTAATTCTCCAACCGAATCTGGTTCGAGGCTGATAATGATACTAAAACTTTCCTGATTCTGAGCATTAGACAACTGCTGAAGTCGCTGGCGCAGCGTTTGCAACTGTTTGTCCAGTTGTTTTTGTTCTTTTTCCTGTTGAGCGATCGCTGTTGATAAATCATTGTACTGTTGCCTGACAAAATCGAGTAACTCCCGAATTTGATGCAAGCTCATGTCTTCTGGGTTGGGAAACTTGGTCAGGCGTTCCAAGTACTGACTAATCAAACTTTTAACGAAGTTGCGTTGGAGATTGAGTACTGTCAGCAAGTCTTGTCCCTGACGCTTTTGTTCCTCAATTTCTCCAATTTCTTGATTGATCTCGAGGAGTTTCTCTTCAACTTCCTTTGTGGCAGAAGTCCGTTCAGTACGTACTGCTGACAATCGTCCCCGATTCGTACTCCTCGCTCGTACTGACTCTCGTTGGAGTGTTACTGGCAATTGAGTAATAATCAGTTCCTGTTCCTCACCCGTCAGTTGCACGACACCTCGGCGGGTCACTAGCGCTTGGTCACTGTAAACCGTAACTTCACAAATTCGGGTGTCTACCGTTTTATTCATTAGTCCTTAGTCATCAGTCTTCAGGGATTTAGTTCATTCTCATTCGTCATTATTGGGTCATTTCCGGAAGGGCTGAGATGTTCTAACGTGTTAACCTGTTAACCTTTGAACCTTCAACCCTCTAACCCATCCTGCCTAGTTCTTTTTTAACGGTTGTACTCCAGCCAAATCTAAAATTTGGGGAATCAAGTCTTCTCGCTTGACCGCCATCATGTGTACACCCTGGCAAAGTTGCCGTGCTAGCTGGACTTGCTCGGCGGCTATTTTCATGCCTTCTTGTAAGGGGTCATCTGCTCCTGCTAAGCGGTCAATGATCACTTGAGGAATGTGAACCCCCGGAACGTTTTTATTAATAAACTGAGCATTCTTGGCTGATTTTAAGAGAAATATTCCCGCTAAAATCGGCTTATTGGTGCCAGCCGCAATTTGATCCATAAACTTTTCCAGCCGCTCAAAATCGCTAATCAACTGGCTCTGGAAAAACTGTGCACCCGCCTCTAGTTTACGCTCAAATCGGCGTTGTAGCCCAGACCAACTTGGTAGCTGTGGGTCAACAGCAGCGCCTGCAAACAAATCCGTCGCTTCATCAGGCAGGGGTTTATCATTGGCGTCCAATCCGCTATTGAGTTTGTCAATGAGTTTGAGCAGGCGCACGGATTCTAAGTCAAAAACACCCTTGGCATCGGGATGATCACCTGCTTTGATCGGGTCGCCTGTAAGTGCGAGAATATTGCGAATTCCTAAAGCATGAGCACCCATGAGGTCAGCTTGCAAGGCGATACGGTTGCGATCGCGACAGGCCATTTGACAAATAGGTTCAATTCCGTGCTGCAACAAAATCACTGAGGTAGCAAGAGAAGACATTCGCATCACTGCCCGACTGCCATCGGTGATATTAACCGCATGGACTCGACCCTGGAGTCCTTGGGCCATTTTAATCATGTGGGCAGGATTACCCCCTTTAGGGGGTGTCACCTCAGCCGTAATCAAAAATTCACCGGCTTGGGCAGCAGTACGAAAGCAGTTTTGAGTGGGGACGGTGTTATGGGAGTTGTTTGGTACTTGCATTGCTTCCGTGACCGCCCGAAGGGTTGAGTTTTGAAGGAAATTGCTCATAAATTATTTTCTATCTACGTGTGATCGATAGATAGATTCTCTAGGATATTATCGGTGCGATCGCACTAGGATTGCGATTATTGAATATAGCCAAATTCTGTTCGCATCGCAAAACGGTGTAGGTAGATGTAGCCCTGCCTTCAGACTACATCATTACTCGCTCATGTACTCAGAGCGTTAGTCCAGTCATTCCAGAAACATTATTTTTTATAGCGGCTCCTGCTTTAGCCTACTTCAAAAGTAATTGATAAAGTAGCCATCTTAGAAGCACTCACGGGTCTAGCTTCTGCGCCGAGGCTGCGGCTCAAATCATCCAGTAAATCGCCCATCACCTCAAGTGGCTCTCTTAGTGCGATCGCTCCTCTAGCTTGAAAATAGGAGTCAGGAGTCAGGAGTCAGGAGAGAGTAATTTTCATCCTTTGATTGTGCTTACCACGCATGGAGTCTGTCTTGAAAATAGGGTGTAGGGGGTAGGGTGTGGGGTGTGGGGAAAGATGAATTTTTATTACTTCGTTGTGAGCGCAGCTCATGGTGTCTAATCTGAAAATAACGCAGAAGGCTCCAAGGCTCCAAGGCAGTCCCGATGAAAAAATTTCATAGCCATGAATGAAAGTGGCATTTTCCATTCCCGATTCCCGACTCCCGACTCCCCACTTTCAAGTCAGAAGGGATAAGAATTTTCATTCTTTCTTTGTGCGCGACGGTCCATGGTGCCTAGCTTGAATTTGCGCGATCGCATTTTTTAATTCCGCCGAAGGCTTTGGCACCGAGTAGAGTTCCCGTAGCGCATCTAACCACAGTTCTCGTTCGGAAAATTTGCATAAGCTCCCCTGCTTTGGAGATATATGCCGACAGAGAGTGAATCAAGAGTTATTTAATTTCATGAAAGGTCATGTTTTTAGCGCAGCATTAAGACTTTATCGTTCGCATTTAAAATCATACTTATTCATTTCTTTAATAGCGAATTTATGGTTAATACTGCCATTTGCACTTATCATCCCTGCTGGGATAATAATTCGGTCAAACTTTAGCTTTGGTCGAAATTTACCTTTATTTTGGTTAATTGCAGCGCTCCTTGGAGTACTTTTATTCTTCTATAGTTTAGGCAAATATTGGGTAAATGCTGCGGTTCTCTCCAAGTTGGCATTCTGTGAATTGGTGAATCAACCCGAAACCGTTAGTGCAGCCCGCATTCAAGTAGCTCCTCACCTATGGGGTTTTATATTTGCCAATATCCTATTAGTGTTGATTTTCACTATAATCTGTATCTTATGCATTGTACTAGTGTGCATACTTGCCATTACAACATCTGGTAGTTCTGTTTCTAAGCTTGGTTATTTTTTTGGAGTTTTAATAATAATTCAGTCTCTTGAGCCATCCCTAAAGCTTTTTAGCTTAATTTCTGCTTGGCTTTGTACACGGTTATTTATTTTTGAACTGCCTCTAGCCATTGAAAGCCATCATAATTTCTTCTCGACAATTACTCGGAGCTGGGTTTTAACTCAAGGGAATTCACGGGAAGTTTTTTCAATCTTGTTTCTGATGGGCTTAATTACATTGCCATTAGAATTCATGGTTTTCAAAGCTCTGGAGTATTCTTTTTCAGCCAATCTTACTACTTTTATTTGTTTGCTTCTATCCTTGCCTTTGTTGGTCAAGGTAATAACTTTACCGTTGTGGCAAGCGATAAAGGGAGCAGTTTATTATGACCTCCGCAATGATTTGGAGCGTCAGATAACTCTTGACTATCAAAAAATTAAGTAAGCTATTACATGAAAAGGGAAAAGGAAAAAGGGAACCACCAACATTAATGAAGGGGCTTGAATTAAGCTCAGGGGAGAAACAATGGAATTGATGGTTTACTCACCGCAGGCGAAATCTTCGACATGAAGCTTTCTGCCGATTTAGTTGTTCTCAGCGCTTGTGATACCAGACGTGGAGACATTACAGGGAATGGTGTGCTTGGTTTGTCGCGATCGCTAATTTCTGCTGGTGTCCCCAGTGTTTTAGTATCCCTGTGGGCAGTTAATGATAATTCCACAGCCTTTTTGATGACAGAATTCGCAACTTCCAACAAAATCCTGACAAAGCGGTTGCCCTTCGCCAAGCCATGCTGACAACAATGAAACAATATCCCAATCCCAAACAATGGGCGGCATTTACACTCATTGGTGAGGCAGATTGAACACAGAGGTTGTTTGATTAAGCGATCGCTAACTTTTCAACCCCGAAAACTTGTAGCCTTCTCAGCCCCAGGTCTTGCAAAATAGTGTCAGTGCTTTGTTATAGCTGCCTTTTATGCCGACCGTACTTGTTGATGCCAAAAATTTGCTCTCTGACCTGATTAGTCGCTATAAGTCTCGCGTTGATTACTTAGCGATTCGGTTGGAAGAATCAGAAGGAACGAGTATTTTATTGCGAGGGGACAAAGTAGAAACGCTGAGTGAAGGACTGTCGGTTGGGGGACAGGTACGAGCTTGTTATAAAGGAGGTTGGGGTTTTGCCAGTTTCAACCAACTTTCGACCTTAAAAGACCGTGTTGAAGAAGCGATCGCAGCAGCGAGGATTGTTGGAGATGATGAGACGATTTTAGCTCCCATTAAACCCGTACAGGCAGTTTGCCAGCTACCTCTCACGGGTACCGACCCCCGCACCATTTCCCTGCAAGAGAAAAAACAATGGTGCGATCACTACAACACAATTCTCAAAAGCGTTAGTCCCAAAGTGACGACAACCACTGTACGGTACGGCGATAGTACCCAACGTGTGATCATTGCAACTTCCGAAGGCACCCTGATTGACCAATCTTGGGTAGATATGGAAATGCGCTTCTCTGCCACCGCCCGTAACGGTGATATTGTCCAAACCGGAAGAGAAACGACGGGTTCTCGCAAAGCCTTTGAAGATTTGACAAATCTCGATGAACAAGTCAGGAATACCGCCCAACGCGCCGTAACAGCCCTCTCTCTACCTCCTGTGAAAGGAGGGACTTACACCGTAGTCATTGACCCCGTTCTCACCGGTTTATTTGTCCACGAAGCCTTCGGACATCTTTCTGAAGCGGACATGGCTTACGAAAACCCCGACTTGCTAGAAGTGATGAGTATGGGGCGTCGGTTTGGGCCTGAAGAGTTGCAAATTTTTGACGGTGCTGCCCCCCAAGGGCATCGGGGTAGCTACTTTTACGACGATGAAGGTACACCTGCAACTACAACCCAACTGATTAAAGATGGAATGTTAGTTGGGCGTCTCCACTCACGGGAAACGGCAGGAAAATTAGAAGAAACCCCAACGGGTAACGCTCGTTGCCTTAACTATCACTATCCCCCCATCGTCCGCATGACCAATACTTGGATTGAGCGAGGAAAAACCCCAGTCGCAGACTTATTCAAGAACATTAAAGAGGGAGTTTATGCCCGAAATTGGATTGGTGGCATGACGAATGGGGAAATGTTCACCTTCAGTGCTGGAGAAGCTTGGATGATTCGGGATGGTAAGATAGCCGAACCGGTACGAGATGTTACTCTTTCCGGAAACGTCTTCAAAACGTTAGCAGATATTGAAGCGATCGGAGATGACTTCTACTGGGATGAATCCGGCGGTTGTGGTAAAGGCGGGCAGAGTGGATTACCCGTTGGTTGTGGTGGGCCCAGCTTACGGATTCGCGATGTAGTTGTTGGCGGCGAGGCGTAGGTTTTCTTTGAAAAGACGAAAATCAGGAAGGTTCTGACTAGGCAAGTCTATTCCTTAATAGCACTGGAATTACTTTACCCTTTTCTATTAAAAATGCTATTGTCAGCAACTCAGCGAAATTGTTGATCGTAGAAAGACCTAACTTTGCTTCGATTTTGCGATCGCTAGTTACAGATAAGGACAGCACTAGTCAGAAGAGGTCTAACCATGAGTCAGAAACGTTCGAGCTTGAAGCCGATTGAGGGAGCAAGGCGATCGCTCAGACGCAGGTTGGATCTCAAAGGGGAGTTAGTAATGGCGCTGCTACCGACAGTCATCATCCTTACAGTATTGGGCTTGGTGGAGGTATTGAGTCGGCAGCGCCTCCTGTTCGCCTCCCTTGCCTCCAGTGCATTCTTAATTTACCTTGACCCTCAGCACGGCACGAATACAGTTCGGACACTGATTATCTCCCAGATGCTAGCAGCTAGCCAAGGTTTGTTGATGTATCTGATTTTTGGGCCCGGATACACGTCTGGTGGGATTGCCATGGTCATCACGATTGTGCTGATGATTCTGCTGGATGCCGTACATCCTCCTGCCGTTGCCACTTCCCTCACCTTCGCCTTCCGTGCTGGCAATGAAACGAATTTAATCTTGTTCGGTTTAGCCGTAGGAGTTACAGCACTGTTGGTTTTGATGGAACGACTGACGTTGTGGTTTCTGGCGACTTATCGACTGCGATGATTTGGACGGAATCGTCGCGCAACAATGAATGTTCTTTCTGGATATAGGGTATCCACAATGATGGGGCATCCACAATGATGGGGCATTCACAATGATGGGGCATCCACAATGATGGGGCATCCACAATGATGGGGCATCCACAAGGGATGCCCCTACAATTATCCGGGTGTTATGACTCTCCACGAATTCGCCAACAACATCATAAATGCGGTTGTACAGGAACGATGCCATAGAACCTGATGTCATAGAGTAGAGTCTTGGCTGTTCTTTATCTATAGTTGGAAAAGTATCAATCA
>CBKWLJ010000393.1:0-9025 GCA_966675205.1 uncultured bacterium | reverse complement strand
CAAAGAAAACAGCAGATACCATCACCACATCTTGCCAGCGCATCGGCACTGATAAGTACAACAACAGCAACCACCACAACAATATCCCTGGAGCCAGCAGCAATAAGCGTGGCAAAATACCAGTATTCCGAAAGCGTTGGGTAGCAGTGAACACACCAAATGGATTTTGTACTGACACGTTATCCTCAAAATTCCAAGTAAATCGTGTTCCCTGTCCTGTTGCCTTAATTTCTGTCGGCACAATGCCACTGGCAAAGTCTGCATTGGGAAAGTTTGCCAGCACAGCTAACCGAAACTTTGAGAGTAACCGTCCATTGGCGTTATAAACCCAACGAGGGGCACCTTGCGCGATGTAGCTAACACGAAACTGAGTTGATTCTCTAGGAGCTAATCGCAGCCCAAACCTATATTCTCCTTGATTTTTCGGCTCTAGCCGCTGTCCGTCCCGTTCAACACGATAGTCTTGCAAAAGAGTGTAACCCACGGGTGGGGGTGCTTCAAAAATAAAGTCTTCCGTTACATCCAGAGTATTCGTGACTTGGTAATTGCTGCTGAACTCTGAACGATAAATGAAACGCTCTGTTGCCGGATCGATGACTTGGGCTAATTTTACCTCTGCTTGGGAAGAACTGGGAGATAGGAAGCGATCGACTTTTCGGCGCTTTTCAACTTCTGTCGGTTTGCCATTAATGTAGGTAATTTCCCTGTAAGGTTCCTCTACGAAATAGCGCACTTGGGGGGTGAGTTGCTCCACCCGTTCTCCAGCAACACTACTAGCCACTTGATCGATTTTATTTTGTTCCCAGTGGTGATAACGATTGGCAAGGGTAGAGCAGAGGAAAAAACCGCCGATTAGAATGGCGACAATTAGTAAGCTGTGTCGAATTCCCTGCAAAAGCCGACCAAAGCCAGCCATTTCGGCATCCAGCCAAGCAGGGCGATCGCTCCGGTAAGAAAAATTTACAATAGCGATGACAACCCCAAATCCTGCCAGCAGGAACATCAGCCATCGGCCTAGCTCAATCAGATGTTGACCAAATTGGAGGAGTTCTTGAGGGTGCGTCAGATCGGGAATTGCAGGGATGCCTTGAGTCAGGAGCAGCATGGGATGAAAGTGAAGAAGTTATGTTTATAAGACTTCATTCACACAAAGAAGTATCCCGTAGTTCTCTTCAAAAAAGTTATTTAACATAATTAATAATTAGTAATTCGTCATAGTGATTCTCAATCAATTGTCAGAATTGCATCATTAATTTGTGTGTATCTGTGTGCATCTGTGGTTCATTTCTCTCACGAATCATCTAGGACTCCTATATGCCCTTAACGCTTTGAGCGATCGCACTACTGAATAACCATTTTTGCCTCTAAGCTCCTCTATAAAGATTTGAACAATTGGGCTGAAGCCTTTCCAGCGATAGTTTTGTTAAACTCAGGTATAAACTCCCGCTTTAAGGAAAAGATTAATGGTCACTGTTGCACAGGCACGACCAAGCGAACGTGCCCAATTTATTCAGAAAACTTACTTACATTTAGCAGGAGCAGTGGCTGCGTTCATCGCAGTAGAATCTCTCTTGTTCCAGTTGGGAATTGCGGAAGCGTTAACTAAGTTTGTTGCAGCGAGTCGATTTAGCTGGTTATTGATTTTAGGAGCCTTCGCACTCCTCGGCTGGTTATCCAGAGGATTGACCGCCAAAGCAGATTCTGTGCAAACTCAATACATCGGTCTTGGACTGTACGTCCTAGCAGAAGCACTCATCTTTGCACCACTGCTCTATATTGCTACCTATTTCTCCGACCCTAGTGTTTTACCAACGGCTACCATTCTAACGTTGCTGCTGTTTGCGGGTTTGACTGCGGTTGCATTCACGACCCGCAAGGACTTTAAGTTTCTAGGCAGTATTTTGACCATCGGCGGCTTTATCGCTTTGGGATTAATTATTTGTAGCGCAATTTTTGGCTTCACCTTGGGACTAATTTTTTCAGTGGTGATGGTGGTTTTTGCGTCGGCTGCAATTTTGTATGACACCTCTAACGTCATTCATCACTACTCACCCCATCAGTATGTGGCTGCTTCACTAGAATTGTTTGCCTCAGTGGCGCTGCTGTTTTGGTATGTACTGCAAATTGTGATGTCACTTTCTTCCCGTCGATAAAGCTCTCCTCAGCCTTGTTGGATTTTTCTTCTAAAATTAAAAGTGTTTCTTGGAACTAACCGTGTAAGTGGTAAATTCCAAGCAGCGTCTGCAAGGCTCAAACAAAATTGAGCTGGCAATGATACTGCCATTTTGATACACATGACTGAGCAACGGAAAGCTGACTTGCCGACAACTGATTCGCAGCAGTCCAGTGAACCGACTGAGGGTGTAACAACTGAGTCGGCCAATGATTCTTGGGCCAACCGAGTTGCAGGTGCCTGGAATACAGCGACAGGACAATTGACGAAACTCTTACCCGTCGAGCAAGTCACACAAACGATCGCTGGGTGGTTTAGTGTCAGCGAAGAGCAGGTTGCAGAGATTTTAGAGAAGGTTCGGGCAGAACTCCCCACCACGGAAGCGCTTCTAATTGGTAAACCTCAAGCTGGGAAAAGCTCAATTGTGCGGGGACTGACAGGCGTTTCTGCGGAGATTGTAGGTCAAGGATTTCGTCCCCACACGCAACATACCGAGCGTTATGCCTATCCCTCCAGCGACTTGCCGTTGCTCATTTTTACAGATACGGTCGGACTGGGAGATGTCAACCAGGAGACTCAAAGCATTATTCAGGAACTCATAGGCGATTTGCAACAGGAGACTCGCCGCGCCAGAGTCCTGATTCTGACGGTCAAAATCAATGATTTTGCAACTGACACCTTGCGACAAATTGCTCAACAACTGCGTCAGAAGTACCCAGAGATTCCCTGTCTGTTAGCAGTTACTTGTTTGCATGAGGTGTATCCTCCCGGTACTGCCGATCATCCTGCCTATCCACCGGATTATGAGGAAGTTAACCGAGCCTTCACTGCGATTGAGAAAGCCTTTGCAGGACTGTGCGATCGCGCTGTTATGATTGACTTTACCCTGGAAGAAGATGGCTACAATCCGGTGTTTTATGGCTTAGAGGCGCTGAGAGATGCCTTGGCAGAACTCCTTCCAGAGGCGGAATCCCGTGCAATGTATCAGTTATTGGATCGGGAGGAAGCTGGTAAGCAACTCGGCAACCTCTACCGGGATGTCGGGCGTCGTTATATGCTGGCCTTTGCGATTATGGCTGCTGGGATTGAAGCAGTACCCTTGCCTTTTGCGAGTATGCCTGTGCTGACTGCTATGCAAGTCTCAATGGTGGGTTTATTGGGGAGATTGTATGGGCAAACGGTGACGCCATCACAAGCAGGGGGGATTGTCAGTGCGATCGCAAGTGGCTTCTTGGCACGGGCCGTTGGACGTGAGTTAATTAAATTCGTACCTGGTTTCGGCAGTGTGATTGCCGCTTCCTGGGCCGCTGCCTACACTTGGTCACTGGGGGAAGGAGCTTGTGTTTACTTTGGTGATTTAATGGGAGGTAAAAAACCCGATCCGAAGAAAATTCAGTCTGTGATGCAAGACGCTTTTAAGACGGCACAGGAACGGTTTAAGGGAATCAAACCATAAGAAGACTACTGTAGCATTGTCCGTTGAGCAACAACAGAACTTTGCTGTTTGTTCACTCACTAACCAAGATTAATGCCCCATTTTTTGAGCAGAATTCCTATCAATTTTGGCAGTAAAGGCAGGAGAGGACTAGGAACGGTGAGCAGGAATCGACGGAAGGTTTTAACATCGAAAGGCCACACGGGGAATTCGTCAGTTAAAGTGTAGAATTCACGTAGCTCTTTGATTTTTTCGTTGCCTTTTTTAAAAACTTCTGCGTCTCCCATCAGACTAACGCGAATCTGGGAATAATCTGCCTGAAACTGCCGAGCAATCTCGTGTAAGAGTTCATCCTTAGCTTTTCTCATGCCTCGATGGGCGGCTAATAGCGGTCCAAAGAAACAGGCTATAGATAGGGAAACGTGTAGCGGGATGATGAGGTGAACAAACCAGTAAACTCGCCCGTAACCTTGGGTGATAAATTGATATTCAATGAAGCCAACCATAAGTCCTAAGACGGCGGCTAGATAGGCAGTTTTCAGTGCATAATTACTGAGAGAGCGGAGTCCACCACAGCGATCGGGATGCAGGGGATTGACATTAAGCTTAAGCTCTTTGCTTCCCAGGAGGTTATGGAGAACCCATACATTAGTAATAAGATTGAGAACCAGCATACTGCCCATGTAAACCATCACAAAGGTGGCAATTGTGACGGCGAAAGCTGGAAGAGGCCCGGAGCCATACCAATTATTCTTCAAGTTCGGTTGGGTGATGAACACGAAAATGCTGAAAGTAACAGCACTAGCAAGTGCTAAAAAGGTGCGCCACCGTTGGTAGTAGAGGTTAAGGGTATTCTGATAAATCTCCGGTTGGTCAGTTTCTACTACATCAGACGCTTCAAGGTCTTTAATTAAATCGTTAATCGCCTGGAAACTCCACAAGTAATATCCTAAAACGACTGGATTAATAAATAGTATCCATATCCACGGAAAGGGGTCTTCTAGTAATCCCACTTGTCCAGGTTTAGACCATAGAGTATGGCTTACCCAAGCGGTGAATAGAGCAAGCCCAGTCGCGCTCGCAATTGACAAAAGTACAAAACTTAGGGGAGAGAGATGGAACTTTTCAATCAGCCGATCTGCAACAGGATCGGAACGATAGAAGTTTCGTTTCTGCAACAATTTAGAATTCCCCATATTGACTTATTAGATGATTAGGCAAAAAACGATCTACGATACCCAGTTGTAGAGTTCGGGAATATAATGTGGAGTCATGAAAGCTTTTAACTCATCCGGTAGAGTAAAATCAATGGCTGGACGGTGCCAGAAGTAGGAGAAGCGAAATCCAGCATCAATACCATTACCATGGACGATGTGTTCCCAGCGATCGCAAGTGACAGAGGAAGCTTCTAAAACAAAGCAGTGACGGCGGGTTGTCACTTTGGTATCCAGCCAGCAGTGTTCAGCAATTCCCAATTTACGGACAATAGTAAGATTCGTTAAGCCACTCTCTTCGTGAATTTCTCGATGCAGCGCGGCTTCAACAGATTCTCCTGATTCAACACCACCTCCCGGAATTTGAATCGGTGCTTCTTCACAGTCTGGATGCTGGAATAGGAGTAATTCATAAAGGCTTTTAGCGTTCTTTCGGATGATGAATGCGCTAACTCGTTCAGATACTCGGTAATTCATGCAACTGAGTTTTCAATCTAGTTAAGGTGACCTCGATTTAGCTTCAGTTCACCGATTGCAAATTCCGCTTGTACGTGAGAGAGCTTCCCCTGAAGGGTGGTAAGTGAGGGGCGATCGCACCTGCAACCTTAATCTCTTGTTGTCTTGGCAAAGATTCCCCAACTTTTAGAACAGACAAAACCTGTTTTACTCATTTGCCAACTGCCTGGACTCTTGACGACCTGAATCCTTCGACCTCGATATCCAAACTAGGAATAGAGTGATCGCACCAGGGGCAGTCTGAATGAGCAACGGAGTCCGTGTCAAGGTTGCAGCACCAAAGATTCCAGCGATAATGACGCACGCTAGAAAGAAAACCTTAATCGCGTCACCAGTTTTTCCAGACATCAACCCCCAAATCAATCCAGCAGCAAGGAACCCATTGTACAGCCCTGCATTGGCAACGATTGGCGCTACTTTGAGTGCTTCCTCTAAAGTGAAGCCAAGCCTCTGATGAATGACAGGCTCTTTCCAGAAAAATATCTCGACAACCAAAATAAGAATATGCACTAAGGCAACGATCGCTACGGATAGGTTGGCAATTTGCGGCATTGTAATCTCCTTCTATTGGTGAGAATAAAGTGTTTTATTCTTTATTCATGTCATTTCTGAACTTAGCCAGTTCCCCGTAAATTCGCTTACGAGCGCGATTAACCCCTCCTAATGGTTGATGTTCTGGCAGAGTATGCCAGGGGGAAAACGATTGCTTTTCATTCAACCGCTTGCGCTCCTCTGTATTAAAGTTTTGCGAGGGAATTCTAATTGTTGCTACCTTGACATAAGGAGATTCCTGTTCATCCCACTCAACTGTCGGGTCTTCAACTGGCATCTTGACTGCATCTTTTTGCAGTTGAATTTTAAAATCGAAATAAGCGTCTTTGCTAGCCAAATGTTGGGTCATTGCCTCCCGCAGATAATTGCTTTTATCAGCAGCATTTTCGGGATTGAAGCTTTCGCCAGTGGCATGGGGAACCACAGAAAATTTGATGGCTTGATTGCTCAATTTGTAGGGAGTCGCACTCCAGTAGGGAATTTCTAACGGACTGGTAGTTAGTTTTGCTCTAATTTTCTGAAGCATGGGGAAGGCGTAAGCCACGGCGTGAAATTGGGCTTGTAACTCGGCGGGTACTTGCGGCGGTTCGCCCGGTTTGAAAATGATTTTCCCCTCTCTCATCGCTCTAACAACAGGGAAAAAGTCAATGTACCCCTGAACGTCACGAATAAAGAAAGTGGGATTATTCATGAGAATAAAATCTTGCTCTCCTTGATGCTCAGAATCAGGGAGTACCATTTCGCCTTCGACATTCATCAGCTTTATCGCCATCCCGCGAACATCACCGACTGTATCCGGCACAAAATCTCCAGTCTTCGGATCGCGATCGCTCCCCCCATTAGAAAAACGAATCCAGATCGGATAGGTTTTGGATTCCTTAAAAACCCCAACTTTCATATTCTCAGGGATATCTTCTTCAACGATAAGCTCTCCCTGAACGTAGCCGTGACTCTTCGGATGCTGATCTCTCTGCATGGGAGGATGAGGTTTGTGTTGCATCGACAACTTACTCATTGTCAATATTTTTTCAATCTGGGCTTCTTCTTCCTGTGGCGGATATTCTTTGCCTAACTCTAACGGTGCTTCTGCCATGATATTGGGGGGACTTATGTAAGGTGTGTAAATTTGCAGGTTGTCGAACGATGGGAGAGGGCGATCGCATTTTTTCCCCCTCATCTCTTGTTATTTTTGAAAAGATGACCAAGATTTGAGGCGCGATTGAGTACTAATTAGCTGGTTATAGCGGTTCTCACTTACATGAGATACAGTTCCATTCTCTAACCCCTGCCTTCATCAGGGTCTACCTCATAACTATGAGAAATGCTATATTCTTTCGGCATATTCCAGGTATCGTGCCATAGTTGTTTAATTGTTTGAATAGTTTTTCCTGTTTTTATTGCCGTCCAGCCATCTTTAATAGCTTGCTTCTCCCTATCAGTTAGCCTCCAGGATAAAGGGGGTTGATACCTACCATCTTTGTAAAATTCGGATACTGCACATTCTGAAGGCATTTCAGAATCGGAGGGGAAAAAGATGGGAAAGTATTGGATCTCTACTTGATTTTTCCATTTTTTAGCAAGGAGATCTGCTTCCTTAGCATTTCGAGAGGCTAAGACTGGATCTCGTACCTTAAACAGCGCCAGTAATGGTCCTAATGTTGTCATAAACCAGCCTCCACGACCTTGGATGTTTTCGTTGCCAGGAGATTCAGGAAAGGCGTTAATTTGTAGAATAAGAACCCGCCTGATATTTAAACTCTCAGGTTTTCTCCATTCATCAAGTCGTTCATCAAGCCACTCTGCGGCGGTTACAAAACCAGAGTTATCGAAATAGCCACCATCAGCAAAGTGATACTTCTTATCTGCAAGTTCCTTCCGATTATTACGGCAGATTGGAGAGATATAGGGAAATGTTGCTGATAGTCTTGCAGCCGTGACAACATTCATGTCATAGCCTTCAAAAAGACTATTGAAGTCTATATACTTTTTCGCAGGAACCTTGCCAAAAGTCATGGGAGTGATTAAAAAACGCTCACCCGTTTCAACTAAAGTGGCATTGAAGACAGGAATGGGAATTTGTCCATCAAAAGTTTGTTTGCGCCATGTGGCTAGGGTTTTTGGTTTATTACTTTCCTTTTGCCCATCTTTCATTTCTCCTTGCCAGTCTGTCTCAACGGCTGTACCGCGATCGAACTTAGGACGAATAAGGTAGGGAAATCCCAGGAATCGCCACAAATCTAGGTAAGCGAAACCCCAACCAATAGCATCTAAACTATCCTGAGTAGAACTTTTAACGATATCTTCAAGTTCATTATCGTTAGGATAACCTTTATCATCAAAGCGATCCAAGTAGTACATCGCCCCAACTGAACCACCTGAGACAGCACTAATTAAACCAATCGCCTTGGTAAATGATGTTCCTAATAATTTCTTTTCCTGCAAGCCAGTCAAAACTTGCGCTGTCCATCCTGCGGCTTGAATTCCTCCCCCACTTGCACAGACAATTACTAAAGTTCGCTCTCCTGTTTGATGTTCAAGTCGTTTTTCTAGGACTTGTTCAAAATTTTCAGACTGCTCGTCAACTGCTTTCTTTTTACCTGTATCTTTGGCTAGTGGATCGAGTTGAAAAAGGTGATCTACGCCAAGTGCAAAATAAGTCAAAGCTGAGTAGATAAGAAAGGGAATTAAGAGGGGAACCCGGAAGTAATCAAGATAGAAAGTGGCACCACTACACAATAATGTAATGATCGAAATGATCAGCAGCACATATAAAAGCGCTGGGGCTTCGGCTCGGCGTGACTTTGATTTGGGATGAAAGAATAAACCAACAGCAAGGTAAATAACGATTCCAATTAGAAGAAAAGCGATCGCTGCCAAATGTCCCGAAGTCAGCTCACCACTCTGAGGATCGATATAGCCTGCTGTTCCATGTTTGGCTAAAGAGGCGATACCACCGAGTATTTCTTTGAGGTAAGCGTTACAAGATAACCATTTCCTTGTGAAATCGACAAGAAACAAAAGTCCAATACTTAATCCTCCACCTGCAACTGTACTCCACAATACTGCATTACCTTGCAGCTGTGTTTCAGAGTTTTCTTTTGAGAGCCTAATCGTTGTAATGCAAATATATGCACT
>CBKWLJ010000392.1:0-9078 GCA_966675205.1 uncultured bacterium | reverse complement strand
TTTTGACCCACAACAAAAATTTAAAGGAGATTTAGGATATCAAGGAGAAGAATTAATTGCCACTCCAATCAAGACACCAAGAAATAGCCAGTTAACCCGTGACCAAAAGAAAGAAAATCAGGAGTTTTCTGCCAAACGAATATTTGTTGAACACCGCATCCGATCGGTGAAAATATTCCGGGTTGTCCAAGAAAGATTTCGGTTAAATCCTGAAAAGTATGACCAAGTCATTTTGACAATTTGTGGTCTAGTAAGATTCCGCATTGGAGCGCTTATATTACCACTAAGAATTCAGCCCATTTTCTCAGAATAAAATTAATGCATATAACCATATCTTTGAGCTTTGTTATTATTAGCAAATATTTCCAACCCTTATTTTATCGTATTGAGCGGCTAGTAAGTCATGCTGGCATTTGCGGTTTACAAGCTAGTCAGGGCAAGGCTTTGAGATTTTTCGGAGATGTCTATTGCACTTGGCGTACAAGTATCTCGGCTCAATCCCTACTTTGACCCGATCAAAAGTTGAGGTTGTCCCCCGATCGCGAGGAGAGTAGGGCAGCTAACCGTTCTCTGAGTTGAAACAATAATCTTTTAGTCAGTAACAACCACATCATCTTGTCTCTAAAGTAAGAACCAGTTACACTTACCTATTCAACATTGCCTTCAACTCATTAACAAAGTCTTTCCTACAATTCGCGTTTCACGCAAATTTCTTAACCCAATAGCAATGACCGCAGCTAGTGGAGATGGTCAACTGACCTTACCCGTCAGCAGTCGAGATCGCATTCAGGGTTCAGAAGCCGCTGCTATAACCCTAGTGAAGTATGGGAATTACCAATGTTGCAACTGTGCAACATCGCATAAGATTGTCAAGGCGATTCAAACACGGCTTGATGGTCAATTACGTTTCGTATTTCGCCACTTCCCTTGTCCCTCTATCTATCCTTATGCTCAACATGCCGCAGAAGCGGCAGAAGCAGCGGCAGCTCAAGGCAAGTTCTGGGAAATGCATGAGTATTTACTTGAGCATCAGCAGGAACTTGATGATGGAGATTTGGTCAAGCACGCGCTAACACTCGGTCTGGATGTCAATCAATTTTTGCACGATATAACCGGAGATGTTCATGTTGATCGCGTGCGTGAAGATTTTGAGAGTGGTGTCCACAGTGGTGTCAGCAGTACGCCAACTTTTTTCATCAATGGTGTACGACACGATGGTGCTTGGGATGAATCAACGCTGATAGCAGCGATCGCATGTCAATACTCGCAAGTTCAATTCTGAACTGTTATTAAAAACGAGGAGAGGGCTATGGCAAAGCTAGATGGAAAAGTTGCGATCGTCACAGGAGCTTCTCGCGGTATTGGTGCGGCGATCGCTCATCGATTAGCCAAGGATGGCGCAACAGTCGTCATCAACTATGCACGCAGTGCCGAACAAGCGAAAGAATTAGTTTTAGCGATTGAAGCCAACGGTGGAAAAGCATTGGCTGTACAAGCTGATATGAGTCAGGTAACGGATATTCGTCACCTGCTTCAAGAGGCGATCGCTCAATTCAGACGCTTGGACATTCTCGTGAATAACGCCGGGATTGCCAATGCTGCCCCTGTCGCTGACGTGACAGAAGAACAGTTTGACACAGTATTTGCCGTCAATGTCCGAGGCGTTCTCTTTGCCTTGCAAGAAGCAGCACGTCACATGAATCAGGGTGGACGCATCATCAATGTGTCATCCAGTACCACAATGTATCCGGCTGCTGGTTTAGCCGTCTATGTCTCCAGCAAAGTGGCAGTCAAAGCGTTTACCGAGGTTTTGGCACTGGAGTTAGGTGGACGAGGAATTACCGTTAACAGCGTGGTTCCGGGGCCAACCTCTCCCGGTATGTTTGACAAACGCCCTATTGAAGAACAACAAGCGGCTGCCGCTAGCTCACCCTTTAATCGCATTGGTAGAGCAGAAGATATTGCTGATGTAGTCGCTTTTCTTGCCAGTGAAGAGTCCCGTTGGGTGACGGGACAGCATATTGTCGCCAATGGTGGCGCTAGGATTTGATTGCTCTGGTATGAAACGAAAATAAAGTTCGCAATAATCCATGCTGTTATGAATCTGCCCCGCTCCTGGTTCATCGCCGACTCAGTGGTTTCAAAGGCTTTCCACCGCTATCGTTCAATGAATTGTCCTCATTCATCACCCTATTCGGCTTCACAAGCGACAGCACAAACTGTCGAATCCTTGCCACACTCTAACGCTCAATTCAATTCAATTGATTCAAAACGTTCAAAAAGTCATCGCAGGCGGGGAATTATTCTCACTGAGCAAGGCTGGCAGAAACTGCTGCAAGCTGGAGCGCTATACGACGAATTTGGTAGACGCTACACCTATGAGGAACTCGGTGAGCGATCGCTTCTCGACCCTCGCACGATTAGTCGGATTCTCAGTCGTAAGGTCAAAGTTGATAAGCGCACTCTACAAACCTTCTTTGAAGCCTTCAATTTACAACTAGAACCTGTTGATTACAAAATCCCCGCCCCGCCCTCTATTAACCCTGACTCAAACGGTCGATCGAAATGTCCGCATCCACAACCGCAAGAGCCGTTACAACATCCACAGCAGTGCCAGATTGTAATCATTTACTTTCTCTAGCGACAACAAATTAGTAGGAGTACAAAGCTGTCTTCTCTCGTAGTAATTCCCAACAGTTATTCAGGCAATACAGTAATAATTTTCTCGACGGTTAAGAGCAGTTTCTCTGATTTTTGTTAGGTTTATCAATTTGTTTTGAAAACGCTATGAAATTGATGTAGAAGAAACTACCTCCGTGAAAAACAAAGCAGCAGAAATTTCGGTGAGCGCATGGGAGTCAGACGGCATCTTATTAGAGCAATACGTTTACACGTTCGGTTCGGTAGAGCCACTCCCCAAACATTCGCACGAAGAGTATCAACTTGGTTTGAGCTTTGACTGTCAAGGCGAATATCACTATCGTGGTGGGTATCATTCAATTCCCCTCGGTAGTTTGAGTGTGATTAATTCGGGCGAAGTCCATTCACCGAGCGATCGCACTTATCTACCAGCACCCGCAACGTTTTGGATGATGCATATCCATCCGAAATGGTTACAAGCCGTTATCTCTGAAATTTCCGAAAAGCCCAGTGCGCTTCCTGTTTTCCCAAGCGTGTTTATCACTAGTCCACAATTGCACCGCTTGTTTTTAAATGTACACACTGCCACAAAAAAACAAATTTTTCAGCTTGAACAAGATACAGCCTTGTGGCATTTTTTCTCTCATTTGGTTTCATACCATACAGAAAATCCTCCTTCAGTACGCCCATTAAAGTCAGCCCATGCTGCCGTCAGGCGTGCCTGTGATTTTCTTCACGTTCACTATACCAGTGATGTATCCCTAGAAGAATTGGCAGCGATCGCAGGATTAAGCCGCTTCCACTTCTGTCGCGTCTTTGGCAAGGAAATGGGCGTGTCTCCCAGTGCTTACCAGACACAACTGCGAATTGCCCATGCCAAAAAGCTGTTATTGCAGGGCATCCCCATCGCCACCGTTGCATCGTTGGCAGGGTTTTACGATCAAAGTCACTTTGGCTGGCATTTCAAACGCTTAATGGGAGTAACGCCAGGGAGTTATGTGAGCAAGACAGCAATAATTTCCTAGACACGTAAAAGCGATTTTTCTTATTTTTTTTACGGTTTATCAATTTGTTTTGAAAACGATTAAGGAGCCATTAAGGAGCATGTCAAATACTAATCGTCGTCAACGTCTTGCTAACGGAGCGATTGGAGTTGCTGGATTGGGGGGTGCGATCGCCAATGCCGTGGGTGTCGTCAGCGCGATTTCCCTTCGGGCACCGGCGGAGCCAACCGCACCGTTCAATCCTGCTGTTGCAGACAATCCCAGACAGACAGCTCCATCTCAAAACACCACACCATTACCAACACAGAATTTGCAGCCAGGTATCAATCGAGTCACATTTCAGAGTGAAGGCATCACACTGGTTGGTAATCTCTATCTGCCTGCCAACTACAAGTCAGGCGACAAACTGCCTGTGATCGTTGTGGCAGGTGCTTGGATTACGGTTAAAGAACAGATGCCTACAGTGTATGCCAAAAAGCTTTCAGAGCAAGGCTTTGCAGCCCTCGCATTTGACTTCCGCTACTACGGTGAGAGTGGTGGCGAACCTCGTCAGTACGAATCTGCGTCTGCAAAGGTTCAGGACATCAAAAACGCTATTACTTACTTGCAATCCCTGCCAGCGATTGATCGCGATCGCATAGCCGGACTGGGCATTTGCTTTGGGGCGGGATATATGGCAAGAGTAGCGGCTGAAGATAACCGCCTCAAATCTTTCGCTACTGTTGCGGCGTGGATGCACGATGCCGAATCACTCAACAAACTGTTCGGCGAGGAAGTGATTCAAAAACGGATGCAGGCTGGTATTGCGGCACGAAAGGCATATGAACAGACAGGGAAAGTGGAATTTGTACCTGCCTTTACAACTGAAAACGATCCACTTGCAGCAATGACTGGGGAACCCATCTACTACGGCAACCCACAACGCGGCTCAATTCCTGAATGGAAAAATCAGTTTGCGCTAATGTCATGGCCGGAGTGGATAGAATTTGATGCGCTTGCGGTTGCTCCACGAGTCAAAACACCAGCGCTGTTCGTTCACTCCGATGGTTCGGCGTTGCCCGAAAACGTGAAGCGGTTCTACAACACGATGCCTGGTTCTAAGAAATTGTTCTGGACAGAGGGACAGCACCTCGACTTTTACGACCAAGAGCCTTATGTGACAAAGGCTGTGCAAGCTCTTACAGAACACTTCCAAACTACGCTTTCAGTCGCCCAACTGTCTCAAAAGTAGAGAGGAGAGCCATGACAACTAATTCTGACAACACAATCTCTCCAAAATCGGTTAGCGGCGATTACCCAAAGGACACCGCCAAAGGCGATCGCAAGAAAACTCGTGTTACGCGACGACGACTCATTCTGGGTGGCGGCACACTGGCGGGAGTCGCTGCGATCGCTAGCACGGGTTTGAATTCAGCATCCGCACAGGCTCCTCAATCGGACACCTTACCTGCGAACCCTGCAAGAAACCCAACAGGTAGGCTTCAGGGACAGGTAGCGATCGTCACAGGTGCAGCGCGAGGCATTGGGCGGGCTTGTGCGGTTGCCCTTGCACGAGAGGGAGCGGATGTGATGATTCTCGACATTGCTGGGCAAATCAGTAGCGTCAAATACCCAATGGCAGTACCCGAAGACCTTGCTGAGACTGAGCGTGCGATTAAAGCACTCGGTCGCCGCTCGATTGCAATGCAAGCAGACGTTCGCAATATTGGACAAATGCGTGCAGCCGTTGAGCGAGCGATCCGCGAGTTCGGCAAAGTTGACATCATGGTTCCCAACGCGGGAATTTGCACGTATGTCTCATCCCTCGACAAAATGTCAGATGCGGAATGGGATGACGTAATTGACGTGAATCTCTCAGGTGTAGCTCGCACCATGCGGGCAGTCATTCCGCACATGCGCGATCGCAAGCAAGGACGCATCATTGTCGTGAATTCGTGCAATAGTCGATTCGGTTCCCCTGGTTCGCCAAGTTACAACGCCTCCAAGTGGGGAGTTCTGGGTTTGGTGAAGTGTGCGGCGATCGAAGTAGCGAAGGACAACATCACCGTCAATGCTGTTAATCCTACCGGAGTGCGAACGATGATGACCCAGAATGATTTAGCACGACGCTGGGCTAATCCCGAAAACCCTACTCAAGAAAACTTGGAGAGGGCGCTTTACAGTTTCAATGCTCAAGCGAGGTCTTTTTTGGAACCGGAAGAGGTGGCAAACGCGCTGCTATTCTTTGCCATGCCAGAAGCCGCTTACATTACAGGCGAAGCGATGGATGTTGCTGCCGGAGCCAATGTGAGGTGGAATTCCTAATACCAATTCTCTAAATAGCAAGATTCGATAATTTTCGCAAGAATCGATCAGACCTGTAATCTCTCTCACCTAAACTCTCGATAGATAAGACTACGCCCAATGCTCACCAACGCTAGGAAGCGCTATGACTACCAATTCTGAAACCAACAACACCCCTAACTCTGGAACCACTCGCCATCAAAAATCTGCTGGAATTAGTCGTCGTCAGATAATGGCAGTTGGAGGTGCGGGACTGGCAGGACTGGCAGCGGTGGCAACGGGTAATCATGCCGATGCCAATACTCAACAACCGATCGCGGCTGCACAAGGTCAAGCCAATGCCAATGGCAAGTTTGCCAACAAAACCGTTCTCATTACCGGAGCCACATCCGGCATTGGAGAAGCCACCGCACGGGCATTTGCCAAGGAAGGGGCAACTGTCCACTTCTGTGGACGGCGAGAGGCATTAGGGGCAAAGGTTGCTCAAGAAATCAACGCGATGGGTGGACGTGCCAGTTATCAGAAAGCAGACGTTCGCAACGAACAGGACGTTAAATCATTCATCGATACCTGTGTGCAAAAGTATGGTCGCATTGACATTGCATTTAACAACGCAGGCATCGAAAGCCCACCCAAAACCATCGAAGAGATGACGCTCGATGACTGGAATAATGTCATGGCAACAAATCTAACGGGTGTTTTTTTGTCAATGAAATATGAGCTTCCGGTGATGAAGCGGCAGGGTGGCGGCATCATTATTAACACGGCTTCAGTTGGTGGGCATAACGGGTTTTCTAGCATTGGCCCTTATGGTGCCAGTAAAGCTGGTGTGATGTCATTGGCGCGAGGTGGCGCGATGGAGTACACCGACAAAAACATTCGTATCAACTCGCTATCTCCTGGTGCAGTAGACACCCCCATGTTTCGACGGGCGATCGGGTCTTGGGGTTTGAGTGTCGAAGATGCCGTTAGGGAGTACCCCATCAAGCGGGTTGTCACACCCGAAGAGATCGCCAGAGCCGTGATGTGGCTTGCTTCTGATGACGCAACCTGCATTGTGGGGATGGATTTGGATGCCACAGGTGGTTACATGACCAAATAATTTTGAAGCAGTGAATCAGGGAGATATTTCATGCAGGTGAAAAAGCTAGCTGGCAAGGTTGCCATTGTCACAGGCGCATCATCTGGCATTGGTGAGGCAACAGCAGTTGCTTTGGCATCCGAAGGTGCGATCGTTGGGCTTGTGGCTAGGCGTGCTGGGAAGCCATTCGCAAACATTACAGCAACTTACCTGCCACGATGGGACGCATGGCATTTCCTGATTTGGTGATATACCCGATGCTTGACCCGAACTGGCTGCTTGCTGAGTATCGCGGTGAAATTGAGGTGTTAACAACAGGTCGTCCTTACAACAACCATTACTGCGGCTTGTTTCACTTTCGAGAAGGACGAATTGCCCTGTTTCGTGAATATTACAATCCAACCGTTCTTACTGAGGCATTTGGGATATTTTCCTTGTTTCAGGAAAACTCTTGTTCATCTCCCAAAGTTGCTCGACTCATAGATGCGATCGCCTCCTCAATCCGTGACCAACCAGCCGGTGAGGTTAAATCTATTCCCAAAAAGGATAGGTGTACCTGCGATCGCAACACTAAGTAAACAATTCCAGCAATGAAAATAGCAGTTATGGCAGGCATATCCCTGCCTGGGGGAAACGAGTACGTTTGCTCCAGAAAATTCAAACATCCTATTGCACTTTGTTCGCGTGCTTTCGCAAGCTCTTGGGTTAATTCATTTCCTTCCAGCAATTCCCAGCGCAAGATTTCCTGCGTAATCGAGCGGTCTTGAAGGTCTTGCAGAAATTGAATTAGCATTTTAGCCACCCCATCCGCTAGACAGTCTTCTGCTTCGGCGTCCTCGATCAATTCGTCTGCGGAAATCCAATAATTTCCCTCTTTCCCAAATGCCTGCAACAGAGCGGGTAAATCGCCAAAGTATCGGTAAATCAGGACTTTATCAACTTGTGCTTCACGGGCGATCACATTGATACCCAATTGTCTAAAACCCGATTCTGCTAACAGTTTGCCCACTGCTGCCAAGATCCGAGCTTTTGTTTCCTCTTTATTACGCGCCATCCAGATATTACCTACTTGTCACTAGTCGGTGACTATGATACTTTGTCACTGAGCGGTGACTTATGAGTTCCCCGGACTTCTCGCAGCTCAATCCTGCTGATGAGCGCAGTGCAAACCACAATTTCCCTAATTCAGGGTTGATAACTATGACTATCACCATTGACCAAAATTACCGTCGGATATTGCTGCTGAGCCTGCTAGCCCTCAACGTTGTTGCTACCATTCTTCACTATGCCGACAACTTCTTCTTTTTTGATCGATACCCTGCACCGACCTGGATGCATCCCCATCAGGTCTATATGGCTTGGTTGCTCTTAACACCATTCGCGATCGCTGGTTATGTTCAATACGTGAGACAGGCTTTTTGGTCTGCATATTTGTGTTTGTGCCTGTATTTAATGACTAGCTTAGGTGGAGTAGCACATTACTTTTTTGGCTCTTTGTCAACATTTTCGGTGAAAATGCATAGTTTGATTTGGTTTGAAGAACTGGCAGGATATGCTCTCGTAGGGTTTATCATCTGGTCAGGATTCATCCTCAAAGAATGGCGTCAAGAAAAGCGTTCTGCTAGAGAGGTAGACCATGCACAAGATCGCCCTTGATTTGGAAATTTATCCTTATCAAATTGACTTTATGGGTCATGTTAACAATTCGGTCTATATTCACTGGATGGAAATTGGAAGAACCAAGCTGCTGGAGGCAGTTGGATTGCCAATTCACGAGATAGCCCAGCGCGGTTTTTTACCTGTGTTAGTCAACACAACTATTACTTACAAAACTCCTCTTTATCTGGGCGATGCAGCACGGATGGAGCTATGGATTTCTGAACTCAAACAGGCATCCGCAATTATGAATTTCAAATTCTACAACGCTGAAGGGAGTCTGGCAGCAGAGGCACATCAGAAAGGATTATTTATTGACTGAGAAACAAAGCGTCCGCGACGGCTACAAGCTGAAGAACGTGAGTTTTTCAATCCCTATGTGTTTTCACAATAGCAATATTAGTATTGAGAACC
>CBKWLJ010000391.1:0-9091 GCA_966675205.1 uncultured bacterium | reverse complement strand
ATGATGATTTGTTCTACCGACTGCTTCTGCTTTCGCATCATATCCAGTGCAACACCAATACTCGTCATCCCACTGGGAGCGATATTCTGGAATGCCTTCTCCCAATCGGATAATGCCTTACCCTGTGCCGTAACGGGTTCCGCCTTTTCATTGAAGGCGTAAACGAACAAATCTGCGTCACTGATGCCAGAAATCAAAGCAGCAATTTGCTTCCCGACTGCGATCGCTTCCGTCATACTAGAACTTTTATCCACCAGCAAGGCAGTAGGCTTGGTAATCTTGCCCCTTTGCTTCACCTGCTCATCGACAACTTTCTCCAACTGAGCAACTGTAGCCTCATCAATACTGGCGACTTCTGCCGCTTTCTTGGCTTTGAACGCAGACACCCGATCAGAGGTTGTGGCTTCTGCTAGTTTGGCTTCAATGAGTGCCTTCACTTGAGCATTCTCCATCGCCCCCCGCTTCTTGAGAGAATTGAGGTTATTGATGACTTCCTGGGGTGACATCGCCTTCACTAGCGCCACTAAAACTTCTGGCGTTAGCTGCTTAATCGCACCAATTGCAACGGTGTAAGGCATCTTGTATTGTGCAATGAGCTGTGCCTGTGTTTCTGCATCTTGAGCTTTGGCTAGCTGTTTGAGTGCAAAAGCCAGACTATCTTCCGGCGGTGCATCTTTGAACAAGACTGCATTGGCACGCTCATTGGGTTTGATATGCAAACTAGCATAGAGGTGCTTCATGGCTTTGCGTCCCCGTACCGCCGCGCGATCGAAAAATTCTACATTCTTCTCCCGTACCTGCAAATACCTCCGTACCGCAGTCCGCGCAGAACGCGGCACCTTTTGCTGATGCTGCTTCATAAAGTCTACAACCCGCGCCACTTGGTAAGGTGGAAACTCTTGCAGCATCACAAATCCCGCACCTCGGTGTTCAGTTAAGGTACTGGTAAGCAGATTCCCCACAAAAACTTCCTTGTGGTCGCGGACATCACCATTTTGCTGATACCATACCGCTAGATGCCCGTAAAAAATGGGGTCAAATTCCACCATCGTCTTGTGTAGTTCTGCGACCTTACCCAGTTCGCGGTGTGGCGTAGTCAGCAGACTATTCAGCATTTCCAAACGCAAGTCACGCTCGGCAGTATTCATTGCAACTACCTCCTTTCATCAAATCGCTATCTTCTGGATTTGACACTTCAGATTTGAACTACCAATCGTTCAATCCAAAATCCAAAATCTAAAATCCTTACATTGATTGGAGGCAGTTGCCGCACTCTTGCACGCTTTAAGATTATTGTGTACCGCGCAAGTCGAAAAAGCTGCTCTTTACCTTAAAAGGGTATGTAAGCTTTTCCAGTTAGGGCGCGGACAACTGCCATTCAATTTACTTCACAGAAACTCTCGCACCTGCTGCTTCCAGTTGTTGCTTGATATCTTCCGCTAAATCTAGAGCAATCGCTTCCTTGATTAGTTTAGGTGCCGATTCCACAAAGTCTTTCGCTTCCTTCAAGCCTAAACCTGTGAGAGTTCGTACCACTTTCAGTGTTGCAATCTTCTTATCAACAGGAACTTGCTCGAGTACTACATCAAATTCAGTTTTTGGGGGTTCAGGCTCATTGTCAGAATCCTTATCTCGCTCAATTGAACTGATAAATACTGGTTGAGTTGAAACATCAACATTAAACGTTTCTTCAATTTGCTTAACCAGCTCACTGGTTTCCAGCACAGTTAACGATTTTAATTGTTCAAGGATTTCAATAGTTTTAACTGACATAAATTACCTCCTCATCTCCCTTGCTAAGCAGGGAGCATGAACTATATCTGTAGTAAGCATTGAAAAAGTTGAGTCACTTCGCGCAAGTCAAAAAAGCTGTGAATTCATACGCGGGATTTGAACCCACGAACCCTTACGGGTTGCTTGATTTCAAGTCAAGTGCCTTAAACCACTAGGCTAGTATGTAAGCTTTTTCAGTCAGGGCGCGAAGTAAATTATGAATGCTGAATTATGAATTAAGTCTTCAGGCATTTAGAAAGAGATTTCGACTTTTCCTAAATGGAGATCACTAATTTTTTAGGATAATTTCGGACTCTTGGGAATTACAAATTGTTTCATAATTCATAATTTACAATTCATAATTTTTGGTGAAGTTTCAGAAATGGGTCATCCCGCGCAAGTCAGTCAAGCGATTCACGATGGTGCTCTACCTTTGAGCTACAGGCCCAAAGAGTGGACCTGGTGGGAATCGAACCCACAACCTCCCGGTTAACAGCCGGATAGTGTGTAAGCTTCACAGGTTAGGGCGCGGGATGGAAAACTTAAATGCAAATTGTTAAAAGCAACAATTAAGTTCAGCATCTCAAGCTTCAGGTCATGAATGCTCATGAAATTGAGCGAGGCTTCAAGGCTTAGCGAGAGCCTGTATAGTAGATGTTTTCATCACTTTCCTGAACGCCATGTTTTTATACTACACTCATACTACAAAAGTTGTCAAGGAGTGAGCCAAATTTTTTTGCTCCTCAGCTAACACGCATCTAAGAAAGTATATTGTTGGGTTGTCGGGAAAACCCTCAATTCCTCTCCGGAGTCCCCCGTCCCCCCGTCTCCCCATCAGCCAGAAAATTAAATGCAAGGGCAGCTTATTACCCAGGGATGTTCCCAAATCAAGAGCTTCGGCTCTCCCAAGGGAGAAGGGAACCCCCTACATCAACAGCGGAGTGATAGGAGAGCAAATGTGATAGACAAAGATTGGGGTCAAATGCAAAACTACCCCTACAGATGCCAAACCCTCACAATTGACATGAGTAGGCTACTGGATACTTAGGAGAGGAGAGCGATAGACAAACCTGCGTTCAGAGATTACTCAGTCCCCGATGGATATGGCATGGTCAATTCTTCACGTCGGCCAGTGGCAATAGACTTGTTTGCCGGTGCTGGTGGATTTTCTCTAGGAATTGAGCAGGCGGGGTTTGATGTTGCGGTAGCTGTGGAACACGACCCCATCCATGCGGCAGTCTATAGCTATAACTTCCCTCATACCAAGGTTTTATGTACCGATGTGGCGACATTATCGGGTCAAGCGATTCAACAAGCTGTGAAAGAATGGGCAAAGGAAAGTCGTGATTTATCTGTACAGGCTTTTGATAGACAATACTCGGTATTAAGTACTCAGCACTCAAGACTCCCAGACATTTCGATTGACTTAGTGTTTGGTGGGCCCCCTTGTCAAGGTTTTTCGACAATGGGGAAACGCCAGCTAGATGATGCGCGTAATTCTCTGGTTTTTGAGTTTTGTCGCCTCGTGAAAGAACTCCAACCGCGCTACTTTGTGATGGAAAATGTACCGGGTTTAGGTCACACTCAGTACTCCCATCTTCTCCAGCAGCTATTTGATGAGTTTAAAGCCGCAGGCTATGAAATCACTCAACCTGTAAAGGTGTTAAATGCTGCTCATTTCGGTGTACCGCAGCAACGCAAGCGGTTATTTATCTTAGGTTCTCACCAGGGATGCAACAAGCTAGCTTATCCCGAAATCAAACAGCGTGGTACCAAGAAAGCAGGAAGCGTATGCTCTCAATATGTAACGGTACAAGATGCGATCGCAGATTTGCCCAACTTAGATGATTTTGCTGAACTTCGCCATACAGACTGCGTCGAACTCACACCCGAACAGCTATACCAAATGCATTCCCAAGCCACACTTTATGTCAAAAAGTTAAGGGACTTAACCCCCGATCTCAGTAATTTTGCTTACTCTCGCTGGTGGAATCCCCAGTTGCTTACCAGTTCTATGCAAACTCAGCATACAGAAACAACAATTGAGCGCTTTGTGCAGACACCGCTAGGACAGTTAGAATCTATCAGTCGCTTGCGACGCTTAGATTGGCACAAACCTTGCTATACACTCAGAGCAGGTACAGGTTCAGATAGAGGAGCTTACACCTCTCCCCGTCCGATTCATCCCCACTATCCACGGGTTATTTCTGTAAGAGAGGCTGCGCGACTCCATTCATTTCCTGACTGGTTCCGCTTTCACACCACAAAATGGCATGGATTTCGAGAGGTAGGCAATGCCGTTCCTCCTCTTTTAGCACGAGTTTTAGGTCGCCAAATTCTTGCTGCCTTGGAGGTTGACCCGTTGCTTCCCCAGACTCCTGTAAAACTTGGAGATACTCACTTACTCAGGGTGAAGCAATTACAGGCTTCTAAGTATTGGCAAGCACAGATCTAAACGGATAATTTTGTGAGATTATTAGAATTAAGCATCTTACTCCTTTATTAGGAACTTCCCAATTCACAAATATCCAACTCCAATAAGTGGGGTAGTCACTCTGTTCGCCCCTAACTATTATCCGGCGTTAGCGGGGCAGTACGCAGCATGATGCCTGATACACTAGATTGGCTCACTTATTATTGGGAAATGCTTTAGTGATTTACATCACATTACACTTAAAGTACTATCACACTTTTTTTCAGGGTCGCATCACGAAAATCTAAATATTTGATCACGGAAAACATCCGTAATTTCTCTGATAGTAGAATTACAGAGCTGGTGAAGAACAAATTATGCGGCAGACTCAAATTTACTTCCCCAAATTTCCCGTTCAGCAAGTTGCTAATCGTATTATTAATCATCGTAAAATTACCCGAATTGACCAGCATCTCTTTATGTCAGCTCTCCTATCTAAAAAATCACTTTCCCCAGAGGAGAAAAATTTAGTTGAACAGGTGTATGAAGGCTTAAGCAAGGGATGGATAAAAGTGGTTGAATAGATAGTCCAGACTTGAGGTTAGTTTTTGTATTAAGAAATTTTTTAAAATTAATTCATAGCAGTGGAAAAAAGAGAAAGTTTTACTGTCTTCCGCTGCCAATTTTCGGAGGGACATCATTAGCCCATAAACTATCTGAAAGTTTAAGCTGTTTTTCTTCTGGAACTCTCTTGTTGTATTGTTCAAATAACTCTAATACTCTAATTGTATATTCCTTAAATAAAGCTCTAATTTCTTCTCTTCCTAATAAATTATAAGATTTTGATAGATTATTTTTTCCTCCTAATTTGCGAATATTAGGGGCTTGAAAAACTAGCCAAATAAACGGAGAATTTATAATTTCCTCTATCAAATCAATAATTTCTGGCTGTAAGAATAAGCAATATTTTTCAACAGTTCTATTTAATGCATCTTTAAACTGAGCGCACTCTTTATATAAGTAATCTGACCAGTTGGCTTCATCAATAGAGATAAAAATCGGTGCTGGCTTAGAAAAATCCAAAAAGGCTATTTGCTCAAAATAAATCTCATCAAATAAATCAGGAATAGCTTGATAATTTTTATCGGGCTTTTCTTCCGTTGATGCTTTGAAAATATTGAAGAGTAAATAAAGATGACGTGTAAGCGGTCGCCTCAACTGCAAGAACGCTACAGCCTCTCGCTTATTTTTTTCTTTGATTTGTTCTAGTTCTATCACTCTATCGACTGAAAATACAACGAGAAAAATTCCCAGAATTTCTGATGCCATCTCCAGAGCAAATCCTTTAATCCAAGAAGATTGAAAAGGAATGGAAAAGTAGGTAACAAAGCAACTTATCAGTAAAGTAAAAAGTAATAAATAAGGCGTTTTTAAAGTTCCTTTCATTGATACCTCTAAGTCCAGTAATTCTGGATTTTAGATGATCTCCATGGTGAATCCAAGGGTTTGCTCTTCCCATCCAAAATCGTAAATCGGCTCGGTCACTAAACTTAATGTGAATATAGGTTAGGGGCACGATAGATCGTGCCCCTTACGAAAAACCTGATTGCACCGGAATGAAAACCTACTCCTAATTTTTGGATCTTAGATGAATAGGTGAGTTTTGGCAGCCAGTACTATGTCAACGAGCCACCTGTTGAGATGAGTCCGAGTCCAAATAAAACTGTAGCAACCAAAGAAAGTAACATCATTAACCCTGCTGGCATGAAGGCGCGGGTTCGGGAAAAGCGAAGGACAAAGACAACGAAGAGTACCAACGCTAGCAAGGTTGCTAGTCCTAATCCTGCGACTGGGTTTTGAGTTCCAATAAACCAAGTAATCAGTAAGGCAATCCCACTGCCTACACCACTATACAACGAGGCTTGGCTTTTGGCTTTGACATATCCCATTACACCGCCAAGCAAGACGACCAATCCATAAATTAAGATAGACCAGGTAGCAATTGGAAATAAATTGTTCATCTGAGCGAAACTTACTGTATACAACGTTAGGGTAGAAAAAAGGAGTTAGGAGACTTCACCGTATGAATTCCCATGACTTGTTGATGTTAGTCTTGCTACTGAGCCCTGGTCTGTTGCTTTCTATCATACTCATGCTTACCTTTGCCGCAGGCGGCTAGTCAGGATTTTTCTTGGTTTAGGGCCAGTTACTCCCTTCTTGGTATAAGAATACCAATACAGGAAAGGTAAAAGGTTTTTCTTTCCTTTTTTTCCTTTCCTCCTGTTTTTACTGATATCCTGCGGAAGGAAAGAGTACGGCGGTAGCGGCACGGCAAAAGCATGAAAAAACAGCCGCATCAATGCTCCCCCGTCAATTTGCTTAAGGTTGACGGGAGAGTGTACAGCTATGAAACATCACAGTGTTTACTGCTCCGGTTTTTTGGCAGGGTTATTGGATTTTTCACCGTGACGGGGTTTTCGGCGCAAAGGAACGGAGTCGATTAAAGTAGATTCCAATTCCATGCGCTGTTCCATCTGACGCAGGAAGTAGCCTGTCATCATTGCTGAAGCCAGCAAACCCGCTAGGTTCTCCCGATCAGTAGTAATTTGTACGTTGAAGTCTTCTGAAGGGAGCATTCCTACCAATCCCTGTACGTTCTGAGAAATAATTTGTTGAATTTCAGGGCTTGCGGATTTAGCCACTCGCGCCAAAACATCAGGGGATTGGTGCTGAAGATAGTTCAGAAGTTGATTTTCATGCCCTTCTTCAGGTTGGGAACCGAGAAAGTCAGGGTTAAATGCCATTAGGAATCTCAGATTGGACTTACATAGTTTCTACTCTAAACGATCGCGCCGTAACGCGACCTCTGATTTTCTGAATAGATCTTAGTTCTTTAGAAATAAATTGTGGAGCCAAACCCTATATGAAGAAACAGTAAAGTTGTTCTCAAGACTGAGAAGTTTTCTTTAAGGAGGGAAGAAGTTGCTCAAGTTCAAAGTGTTGATGAAATTTTTCAGTAACGTGCAGCAAGTATGAGCGACTGTCACTTTGTCTGCGTCTCTGGACAAATCCCAGGCTGACTAATTCTTGGACATGTTGATAGGCACCACTGCCTCGTAGGTTGATCAAGTCCGTTTGAGCAATGGGGCTTTTCAGTGCGATCGCAGCCAGGGTTCTCAAGGCACCGACTCCCAGTTCAGCAGGAACTAAGTCTAGCATTAAATCTTGAAAGGTTGAGCGCAACTGTAAACTGTAGCCCGCGGGTGTTTCAACAACTTCCAACGCACTATCTCGATGAGCATAGTCTGCCATGAGTTCAATTAGGGCCTCTTCTGTCTCTTCGCGATCGCATTGTGCCAGTTCAGCAATATCTGCGATCGGAAGGGGTTTACCCTTTAGGTAGAGTATGGCTTCGATCCGAGTGGCTAAACGAGGCATTGGTAACGGGGAATTGGGAATTGGGAATGATGGTTGAGCAGTAGGGTTGGTAGTGTAATGTATTACTACTACCACTAGTCCTACTTGGTCTTACTAGTTTAATGCTTATCCTGGTCTTTCCTGATTCCTTAATCCAGTTGGCGTCCAGTGAGTTCTACAAAAATGTCTTCTAAGTTAGAGGGACGAACCATCACACCCGTTTTATCCGGTAAGCTGTCGAGGTAGCTATTGGCTTGAGCTAGGGTAGGGAAGAATTTGTATTCAAAACGCTCCTCAACTTGCTTCATCACTAAGCCCTCACCATGTTGTGCTTTAAACTGTTGGAGGGTGCCTAGCTCAATGAGCTGTCCCGCATCCATGATACCGATGCGATTACATAAAAATTCCACCTCATCCATATAATGGGTGGTCAACAGCATCGTCATACCCTGCTTATTCAAATCACGGATAATTTCCCAGAGACGGCGGCGAGTTTGGGGGTCTAGTCCTACGGTGGGTTCATCTAGAAATAATATTTTAGGCTCATGCAGCAATGCCCTTGCAATTTGTAGGCGGCGTTTCATTCCACCAGAAAGGGTTTTTACTAGAGCATCCCGTCGATCTGCCAGTTCTACATACTCTAACCACTGATTAATCAGTCGCTGACGCTTTGGATTGGGAATGTGATGCAAACGCCCGTGCAGTTCCATATTTTCCCAAACACTGAGGTCGGCATCTACACTTATTTGTTGCAACACTACACCAATACTTTGCTTCACCTGTAAAGGTTGGCGTACCACATCGTAACCGGCCACCTCAATATAACCTGAAGTCGGTCGCGTGAGAGTCGTCAGCATCCGAATGGTAGTGGATTTCCCGGCACCATTGGGACCGAGTAACCCAAACATCTCTCCTGCTTCAATTGTGAAGGAGAGGTCGTTAACCACTGGAGCTTTATCGTAGGTTTTGTGAACGTTTTGAAGGGAAACAGCAGCGGGCATAGATGCCTGAACAAAATGAATAATCTTTACAAATCATAATATCTCGATTCCTAGAGACGCGACTGGGGGAGCGGGGAAGACGAGGGGACAGGGAGACTGATACTCAGTTGCGTTCAATCGTAGGAGTTGGGAAAGCAGGGGAATTCCCGGAAGCTGGAGAAGCTGGGGGAAATTAAAACCGAAAACTCTCAAACAGTTCATCCCTCACTGTTAAAGAGTGCCCTGTTTCCTGTTCACTTTTTGATGAAAATAGCATTTCTTCCTTTACACCCTACACCCCACACCCTACTCCCTATTTTCCTAGGAGAGCTTGAGGGAAAACGAGTCAAGAGGAGGCATACCCCTCATTTCATGAATCAGAGCAACAGGAGCATGAATTGCCGCCAGCTTCGCTCAAGTTTTCCTAAGCCGAATCTACTCTAAAAAGCAACCCACTACGGCTGAAAGGCTTACCTCAGAATAGATAGGGCATTGAGATTTACTAAGA
>CBKWLJ010000390.1:0-9173 GCA_966675205.1 uncultured bacterium | reverse complement strand
TGAATGGTCAGGTTACGAGTAAGAAACGTCCCAAGATAGCGTTTTTGTTTACGGGACAGGGTTCTCAGTATGTGGGTATGGGTCGCCAACTCTATGAAACTCAACCTGTATTCCGGGAGGCGATTGATCGTTGTGATGAAATTTTGCGTTGTTATTTACAACAACCTCTGCTTGATGTTCTTTATCCTGGGGAGGGGCAACCTTATGGGGGGCAACTACAAGAGGGGCAACCTTATGGGGGGCAACTACAAGAGGGGCAACCACAAGGGATTGCCCCTACGGGGGTGGGGGATGGGGATACTCATCCGGAATCTGAAATCGAAAATCCAAAATTGGATGAGACGGCTTATACTCAACCGGCTCTGTTTGCCTTGGAATATGCTCTGTTTCAATTATGGAAATCTTGGGGCATAGAACCTACGATTGTTATGGGTCATAGTGTAGGGGAATATGTTGCTGCCTGTGTTGCGGGTGTATTCAGCCTCGAAGATGGTTTGAAATTAATTGCCGAACGAGCACGTTTAATGCAAGCGCTGCCCCAAGATGGGGAAATGGTGGCAGTAATTGCCAGTGAGGCGCAAGTAGAAGCAGCGATTCAACCTTATGCTTCAGAAGTTTCTATTGCTGCGATTAACGGCCCACAAAGTATTGTGATTTCTGGGAAGCGTCAGGCAGTCCAGTTTGCGATCGCGACTTTACACGCCCAAGGAATTAAGACTAAACCATTGAATGTCTCCCATGCGTTCCACTCTCCCCTGATGGAGCCTATGCTGGAGGCTTTTGCACGGGTTGCGGCCCAGGTGACTTACTCCTCTCCACGCATCAAGTTAGTTTCCAATGTCACTGGGGAACTGGCCACAACAGAGGTGGCAAACCCTGAATATTGGGGCCGTCATGTGCGGTTGCCCGTGAGATTTGCCGCAGGCATGGAAACTCTTCGTCAGCAGGGTTATGAAATGTTTGTGGAAATCGGGCCAAAGCCAGTCTTGTTGGGGATGAGTCGCCATTGCTTACCACAAGGGGTAGGAGTGAGTCTCCCCAGTTTGTACCCCAGGCAAGACAATTGGCTCCAACTGCTGCAAAATTTGGGCGTGTTGTACGTGCGGGGAGTGTCGGTAGACTGGTCTGCTTTTGACCAAGATTATCCTCGTCACCGTCTGCAACTGCCGACTTATCCGTTTCAGCGACAGCGCTATTGGGTGGAGTTTACTGAAAATGGGCACCAAAAAGCTGAGTCGTTATCTCCTGCCCAGACTCCCATTGTTAACCTCCTGCTTCAAGGTGAGAGCAAAAAATTAACGACTCTATTAGAAAGCGCAGGAAAACTCTCAGAGGATGAGTTGAAATTACTGCCTAAGCTCTTAGAGGTATTAATTCAGCAAAACCAACAGCAGCTATTAGCAGTATCTTTGAAAGATTGGTTCTATGAGATCAAGTGGCAGCACAAGTCGCGCTATTTGACAACAGCTCCAGAGAAAAACGGATGCCATCAACCAGGTAGTTGGCTGATTTTTGCTGACATGGGGGGTTTAGGCGAAACCATAGCCAAACATTTACGCGATCGCGGTAACAGTTGTATCCTGGTCTATCCGGGGGACACCTATCAAGCTCAAGCACCCGGAACTTGGAGCATCAACCCTTCTAACCCAGCAGATTGCGATCGCTTATTCCAAGAGGCTTTATTGAGGTCTGATGCCTGGGCTACACCTCACTTCACAAACGGTCGTAGTTCCTGTGCCCCTCTAAATCACAACCATCGCCCCTTAAAGGGAGTAGTTCATCTGTGGGGTTTAGAAACGGGATTGGCTTCGGAGTTAACTATCCCCACTCTAGAGCAGGCTCAAGCTTTAGGTGTTGGTAGTGCCTTGCATTTACTGCAAGCTCTAGTCAAGCATAAGGAATCACACCCAGTTACCAAAGATGCGCCAGTGCCAACGTCCCCCCGCTTGTGGTTCGTAACGCGAGGTGCCGTCCCCGTTGATGCCTCGCTTCTAGGCGTCGCTCAAACTCCCCTGTGGGGATTGGGTAAAGTGGTTGCTCTGGAACACCCCGAATTATGGGGCGGAATGCTGGATGTAGACTCTGAAACGTCTGGTGAAGATGAAGCGATCAAACTGTTAGCAGAGATTGAAGATTCACAAGGAGAAGACCATCTCGCCTTTCGGGATGGACGGCGTTATGTCGCCCGTCTGGTGCATAAGCCACTGCCAGCATCGCCAAACTTGTCGTTCCAGTCGGATCGCACCTACTTGATTACTGGAGGTTTGGGCGCTTTAGGGCTGAAGGTTGCCCAGTGGATGGTAGAACAGGGGGCTAGACATTTGGTACTGACGACGCGCCGTGTTGCTAGCAGTGAGGCGCAGGAAATTTTGAATCAACTGGAAGATTCAGGTGTCAGGGTTCTCACGATTCAGGCCGATGTGACTAACCCTGGAGATATGGGTAAGGTGCTGGAAGCCGTTGAGGCATTGATGCCACCCCTGCGGGGAATTGTTCATGCGGCTGGTGTTCCGGGCTATGAATCAATTCAGGAGATGGAGTTCAATACCCTGGAGTCTGTGCTTCGTCCCAAGGTACTGGGCGCATGGATTTTGCATCAACTGACACAAGGTATAGAGCTGGACTTTTTCGTTAATTTCTCCTCAATTGCATCCGTGTGGGGGTCTAAGGGGCAAGCACACTATGCAGCAGCGAATCATTTCCTGGATGGGTTAGCGCATTATCGGCACGGGTTGGGACTGCCCGCATTAAGTATCAATTGGGGGCCTTGGGCTGGCGGTGGCATGGCAGTCGAGGAATTCCAAGCGTTTTTGACTCGGATGGGTGTGGAAGTCTTGCAGCCAGAAAATGCGATCGCTGCTTTGGGATACCTGCTCAATTCAGGATGCACTCAAGCCACCGTGGCGAATGTTGATTGGACTCGATTTAAAGACTTTTACGAAGCGCGAGGAAAACGGTCAATCTTAGAACAGATTGAGGGGCAGCTACACAAAGCGATTGAGCACAAATCCGAGAATCGGTCTGAAATCTTACAGCAATTAGAGGCGGCAGTCAAAGATTCTGCTGATCAGGCGCTAACTTTTGGGAATTGTGATTGCGCGGAGCGCAGTGCCAAAGGCGATCGCCACTCACTGTTAGTCACTCACCTTCAACAGGAAGTGGCAACGGTGCTGAAACTTCCTCAATTACCCGACCCCGAACAAGGTCTTTTTGACTTAGGCATGGACTCCCTGATGGCAGTTGAGTTAGTCAACTTGCTGCGGTCTCAATTACAGGTGGAATTACCAATTATGGAGTTTATGCAAGCCTCCAGTATCGCCATGCTTGCCACCGTGTTGTTGAAGCAATTAACTCCTAATGATTCCACATTAGATATTACAGCAAATGTCTTGAATCTCAACGATGAAGCCGTCTTAGATAACTCAATTTATCCTGAGAAAGTCAATAACTTGGCAGCGAGCACCGCTTTGATTCTTTTGACGGGGGCAACGGGCTTCTTGGGAGCGTTTTTACTTAATGAACTGCTCACTCAAACTGATGCGAGTATCTATTGTCTAGTCCGTGCTGCCTCTGCCGAGTCAGGGATGCGGAAGATCCAAAACAACCTCAAAGCTTACTCGCTATGGCAAGACCAGTACAGTTCTAGAATTATTCCCATTGTCGGCAATTTATCTGAGCCTCGATTGGGTCTTTCAGCAGAACGGTTTGATCAGCTTGCTAGTCATATCGATGTGATTTATCACAATGCAGCCGTTCTAAATTTTGTGTACCCCTATTCAACCTTAAAACAAACTAATGTTCTCGGTACACAGGAAATTTTAAGGTTGGCTTGCAAATTTAAAGTCAAACCGCTTCATTACGTTTCTACTGATGCCGTTTTTGATTCATCCGGCTATTACGGCAAACAGGTGAAAGAATCCGAGCCAATTATTCACACCGAGGGCATAGATCTGGGTTATACGCAGAGTAAATGGGTGGCAGAAAAGTTAGTGACTATCGCTCGCGATCGCGGACTACCAGTTACTATCTACAGACCCCCTTTGATTGCCGGAGACAGCCACACGGGTATCTGGAATACTGATGATTTTACCTGCCGCTTTATTAAAGGCTGTATTCAAATGGGCAGTATTCCCAACATGGGCTGCGCCATTACTTTGGTTCCCGTAGACTATGTCAGCCGAGCCATTGTTTATCTATCAAGGCAGAAGGAGTCATTAGGACAAGTATTTCACTTAAATAATCCACATTACTCTAGCTGGAGTGATGTTGCTCACTGGATGAATGAATTGGGCTATCCAGTCCGACAGATTCCTTATGAAGAATGGGAAGCTGAACTCATGGAAATTGCCAGCTCACAAGACAATGCTTTAAGTGGTCTTTTACCCTTCTTTCTTCGCCGATGGTCTGAGGAAAAACTCACCTTTGCAGGACTCGGGCAAAGACGAGCCAAGCTCAATTGTGAAGAAACAGTAGCCAGACTTACAGAGACTTCTATCACCTGTCATCGTGTGGACTCTAAATTGCTGAAGACTTATTTCTCATATTTTATTCGCAGTGGTTTCCTTGATGCACCTGCAACAGTGGACATGATAGCAAGTTGAGCAAGCTAATCGAGTGCGATCGCTGATTTCAGGTAAATGATTGTTCTCAAAAGAATAAGGGCGGGTTTATTCAGTGAATGCACGCTTATTACCAATAAAAAAAATACCCATAACCCGCCCTCCCAAATCAAGAAGCTATGTTGCCGTTAATCCCAGTCACAAATGCATATAAATTTATATAGGGATAAGAATTGAAAGTAATGAAATCTCCTAAAATCCACACTATAGCTTTTCTTGTAACAGGCTTTCCACCCGATGTCAGTGGTGTTTCTCATCTCAATTGGGAACGCGTTCAATGGTTTGCCAAACAAGAAATATATCGTGTAGTTGTATTTGCGCCCGATTGGCAAAATTCTCCCGATGCTCCATCGGTACCCTCAGATTTAAAGGGAAAATTGATTATTGAGTTTTATCCATCAAAACCTTGGCTCCCTTATAAACTTACTCATGTTCCTAGGTTCCTTGCCGCATGTCAAATCAATAAAAAATTAGCCTATTATCAGCCTGACCTGATTATCATGACCGATGTAGAGCGCTTTTTCTTGTTAAGTACTTGGCAATTACCAGGTAAGGACTATGCCAAAAAGCATCAGATTCCCTACATCGCCGAATATCAGACTGATCTTTATAATTTTTCAGCAGCTTATCCGGGTTGGCAATGGTTAAGAAATAGCGCTCATAGTTCTAATTTAACTAACTACCTTTACCGTCATTTTGATATGACAATATGCCCTAGCGATGCTGCCAGCAAAAGTTGCCAACAAATAGGAATTGCTAACGTTCGGACAATACCATTCTGCGGGATTGATGTTTCCATGTATAGTCCTAATCGTCGAAGCCGTAAATACTTAGAACCTTGGTTAAGCGTTGAGGAACGAGATAACAAAATTGTAACCTTCTTAGGCCGTCTTGGCTTTGAGAAACGAGTAGATTTGCTAATCGAAGCATTTGTTAAATTAAAACGCAGGCACCCCAATTATTCTCTAATTATTAATGGAGATGGGCCTGTCGAGGTAGTCAACCACTTGAAGCATCTTGCTAAACAAGTTCCTCACATCCACTTTACAGGTTTTGTTCTTGGAGAAATGAAAGCTAATTTATTAGCTTCCTGTGATGTATTTTGTAGTCCTTCACCTTACGAAACCTTTGGGCGAACCATAGTGGAGGCAATGGCTTCAGGAATTCCAGTTATAACCGTTGATAGCGGTGCTGTGTCTGAGTACATGATGGATGGAATCAATGGATATCTCGTCCCGCCTAATGATGTGGAAGGATTAGCCAATTGCATTCACAAAGTGACATCAAGCGACAACACAGAAATTATTTATCGTGCCTTGCAAGATTCCCAGCAGTTCTCTGTAAATCGAGGGTGCCAAAATCTTCATGATTACTATCAGAATTTATTAGAAATAAATCCAAATAATAAAACGTTTCCAAGGTTAAGCCAAACGTGAGCAAATTTAAAACTTGATTTTTAATCTTCTAGTTATTGGTTAGGTAAAATAGAAATGATTGAATTTACCTCAAACGCTAATCTTCTAGATAATTCAATTGCATCCCAACTTCATAACCAAGGAACAAAGAAACAACGCCTTGACTGTTTAATCTGCAATCATCACATCGATCCAAATGATGAATCGGCATTTGTAACATTTTCCTGTAATGTTAGAGCCTTTAAAGATGAAACCTTCAAGGTTTGGCGATGCCCTGATTGCATGACAATTCATTGCCTAGATGTCGTCGATCTTCCCCACTATTACGCAAAATACCCGATCGCTAAAGCAACCTTAACATGGCCCTATCGCTTCTGCTATGGCAATCTATACCAACAACTAGCAAAGCATGGATTTTCCCAGGCTCACTCGTTCCTTGATTATGGCTGCGCTAGCGGTATGTTCATACAGTATTTGCGACAACGCGGCTTTGCCAATTGTTACGGATATGAGCCTTATGCGTCCAAGGAAGGCTTCGGCAATCCTACCACTCTCCAGCGAGGGCCTTTCGATTACATATTGCTTCAAGATGTGCTGGAACATATTGAAAATCCCCATGCACTATTGAGTGATTTGGACAAACTTCTCGCTCCTGGTGGTTACATTTTAATCGGCACACCCAATGCCGCAAATATTGACCTAAACCAGCCCAACATCTCTGATTACTATAACGAGGTTCATGTCCCCTATCACCTGCATCTCTACACTCGTACATCCCTCGAATCCTTATGCTGTCGCCAAGGATGGCAACCTGTAGATTTCTTTGACCGACCCTATCACGATACACCTTGGTATAGCGTAAACACTCGTGCTTGGAACGAGTACCAACGCCTCTTTGACGGCACGATAGACGTTGTTTACGAACAGAGCCAACCCTGGAAAGCATTGACCTCCTACAGATATATATTTCACGCGCTTTTCGGCTATTGGCTGAGTTTCCGAACTGGCATGGCAATCATGTTTCACAAACAAAGGAATTGAGACAAACCGCATCATGCAGCGCAGATGGGAAACACCCATTCATAACAGATTGATTGAGTTCAGGGAGCAATACTGATGACTACTGTGCTTAAGACCCCCGTACACATTCCACCAGGTCCAGAGGGGCATCCTATTATAGGTAATGTTCTTGATTACAGTCGCGATCCGCTTAGTTTTCTGATCAACTGTACCCGTCAGTACGGTGATATCATACGCATTCCCTTTGGGCCGATTGTCTCCTACTTTGTCAACCACCCCGACTACATTGAGGAGGTACTCACCAACAATAATCAATTCTTTACCGACCTAAATCTCAAACGCGATGATGGTGAACGTCTCTTTGGCAATGGGCTACTGAGCAGTAACGGGGACTTCTGGCGTCGCCAGCACCGATTAATACAACCAGCCTTCCATCGCCAACGGATTGCTGCCTATGCCGATGTGATGGTCGCCTATACAAACCGCATGATTGCGACCTGGCAACCTGGAGAAATTCGCGATCTCCATCAGGAGATGATGCATCTTGCTTTGGTCATTGTAGCCAAGACATTCTTTGATGCCGACGTGACAAGCAAGGTTGAACAGATCAATACCGCCCTAGGAGCGGTGATACAGCACTATAACCAGAAACAAGGCAGTAAGGCGCTTTTATTTCTACTGAATTCTCTACTTCCCAAGTGGTTGCCAACTCCTCGCAAACGGCGCTTCCGAAAAGCAGTAGAACGATTAGATGAGGTTGTCTATGGCATCATCCACCAACACAGAACTAGCGGTAAGGATGCGGGCGATTTGCTCTCGATGCTGCTGCACCTCCAAGACGAGGACGGCAGTCAATTGAGCGACCAACAATTGCGCGATGAGATGATGACTCTCCTTTTTGCGGGTCACGAGACTACGGCCAAAGCCTTGTCATGGACTTGGATGCTTTTGTCACAGCATCCTGAAGTGGAGGCCAAGTTGGTGGAAGAATTGCAAGCAGTGCTGGGTGGACGAACTCCCACTATGGCGGACTTGCCTCAATTGCGTTACACCGAGAGGGTTGTGCTCGAATCGATGCGGCTGTATTCACCAGCTTGGGTGATGAGTCGAGAAGCTGTGCAGGACTGCGAAATTGGCGGGTATCCGGTGCCTGCTGGCACCAATGTCTTTATGAGCCAGTGGGTGATGCATCGCGATCCTCGCTACTTCGACAACCCGGAACAATTCAACCCAGACCGATGGGCAAATGACCTCGCTAAACGATTACCTACCTATGCCTATTTCCCCTTCGGTGGTGGACCACGCGTATGCATTGGTAGAGCCTTTGCAATGATGGAGATAGTCTTGGTTGTGGCAACCATTGCACAAAAGTTCCGGCTAACGCTGGTGCCGGAACATCCAATTGTCTTCCAACTCTCAATTACGCTCAGTCCCAAACACGGGATAAAAATGTTACTGAATCAGCGGTAGCAGAAAAACGTTACGTAATTCGTAATTAATTGGTTATTTGGGGATTTAAATCCCGCCTAAAAGTAGACGACACGAGAAGTCGTGGACTGGAGATTCATTCCTGAATTCATAATTACGAATTATTTGTTGCAAGTTAACCTATAGAGTCGCTTTGGCATGGAGGTTTTTATGATTAATAACAGGCAACTCGTCCCTATGGAGCAAGCGATGGAAATCTTAAATCGCCGAACTGGCTCCTATAATGTGGTGACAGCTAGTCGAATCAAAGGTCCTCTTACGGAAGAATTGGTCAGACAAGCGTTAGATTTGGTTCAACGTCGTCATCCTCGCCTTAATTCTCGTATTGTTGGCGCGCTGGATAATCTGCGATTTGAAACGGAAGGAACGCAAAAAATCCCTTTGCGTGTTGTGAACAAGTTCCACAACAAGCAGTGGCAAGAGGTCGTTGTGGAAGAGATGAACGAGAAAATTGATAGTAGTAAAGTTCTGCTGCGTGCTGTACTTGTCCATATTGAAAGTGAAGATTGTACAAGTTATTTGCTGACAACAATCCACCATGCCATAACAGATGGGTTATCAGGTATTCAATTACATTCAGAACTATTGACATACTGCAAAAGTTTAGCATCCGGTGAACAAATTACTCACG
>CBKWLJ010000389.1:0-9184 GCA_966675205.1 uncultured bacterium | reverse complement strand
CTGGCATAAAAAAATTGTAGAGCGGCAGATTATTTGTCGCTCTACAGAATGGTGATTGCACTCATAGGTTGTTTACCCTTACTCAAGCAAGAAGGCAGTTTCTTGTTCTCGTTCTACGACGCGATCGCAAACTTCGCACAAACAGTAACTCCCCGGAAGTAATACATGAATCAGCACATCGCTGGATCTGACAGATCTAAGGAGAACAGTGGAAACTAGTGACGTACTGGATTGAGTGGTAGGTGGAGTGGCGATCGCTATTTTGCTCGGCGGGTTGCTGATTCTATTTAACGGAATCTCAGCCTTTGGCGACAAAGGGAAGTAAGAGAGGAAGGCGATACCAGTTCTAGGGGATTAATGAAGTGGTGGAACTCGTCCGAATGGAGAGAAAATCGTACAAAGCGCCCTGTTGATGGCAATAAACCATGAACCATGAAGGTGTTAGTGTTTGCGTAGCATGGTGCGCTAGCAGCATAGCGGGATGCAGCCCAATCCCCCATACTTCAGTCGGGGATGAGCTTAAGGCTGAATTTTCCAGTTACGACACTGTAAGATCAACGAATGAGTTGCGATGAAAATTCTGCTCGTAGAAGACGATGAGATTACAGCCAATGTCCTAGCACAAGAACTCACCACCCATCACTACACTGTCGAGATAACAGCGGATGGTCAAACGGGTTTGGAACTGGTTCAAGCCTTTCACTACGATTTACTCCTGCTGGATATCATTCTCCCTCATCTGGACGGAATGACGCTTTGTCGCCAAGTGCGATCGCACGGGCTAAAGATGCCGATTCTACTGTTGAGTGCAAAAGACAGCAGCACCGACCGGGTAATGGGTTTAGAGGCAGGAGCCGATGATTATGTGGTTAAGCCCTATGAACTTAATGAATTAATCGCTCGGATTCAGGCTTTACTGCGACGGGGTAGTTCTACCTTACCTACGGTGTTGACCTGGGAGAAGCTTCAGCTTGACCTGGATGCTTGCCAAGTTACTTATGGCGGAGAACTTTTACACCTGACTCCAAAAGAGTACAGCATACTAGAGCTTTTCTTAAGGAATCCCCGACGTATCTTCAGCCGGAGTGCCATACTAGACCACATCTGGCTGAGTGGCGAATTTCCACAAGAGGACGCTGTTTCCACCCAAGTCAAGGGTTTGCGGCAGAAGCTAAAAGCAGCCGGAATAGCTAAAGATTTGATTGAGACTGTGTACGGATTGGGCTATCGGCTGAAAGCGCCACCGTTCGATACCCCTGAAGGAAGGGTGTCTCAAGAGGAGGTGGGACGTGTAGGAGCGCGATCGCCTTTGGCAGGCAAGAGAGCGAAATCGCGTGCTGTTTCCGTCGAGCAAGTAGACAAGCGCCAAGCTCAAGCCAAAGTGCTGGCAGTCGTGCAACAGATGTGGATCAACTTCAAAGAGAGCTTGGGGTCACAGATGGTGCTGTTTGAGCAAGCGATCGCTCAACTCTCTACCGGAACCCTGGACGGTGAACTGCGCTCTTCAGCCGAGGCCCAAGCTCATCGCTTAATTGGCTCATTGGGTTCATTTGGCTTACCGCAAGGTTCAGAGGTGGCGCGGCAGATCGAACACTTGCTACGCTTAGAGTCTCTGGGTAACAATGAGGCGCGGCAACTTGAGGATTTGCTTGGGCAGCTAAAGCAAGCAGTGGAAAACAAGCCATCCACAACAGCGGCGGTTCCCGATCTCAACACGGCTTCGGGTCGGTTACTCGTTGTAGATGATGATGTGGTGCTGACTGAGCAGGTCAAACAGGAGGCGATCGCTTGGGGTTTGCAGGTAGACGTGGTAACAGACCTGACAGCTGCAAGAAGGGTGATTTTAGAGCATCCTCCTGATGTCATCGTGCTAGATCTCACTTTTCCCCAAACAACAGAAAACGGGCTAACCCTGCTAGCTGAATTGACGAGGGTGACTCCGAATATTCCAGTGTTAGTCATGACAGGACGGGATCACTTAAGCGATCGCGTTGAAGTGGCGCGTCTGGGCGGACATGCGTTTTTACACAAACCCATTACCCCACAGGAAATTCTCAAAGCCGTTACTCAGGAACTCAATCGCACCCAGAAAGCGGAAGCCAAAGTACTAATTGTCGATGATGATCGCCAGATGCTAACGGCTTTGTCTACTCTGCTGGAACCCTGGGGGCTTCACGTCACAGCTTTGGCAGAACCTCAACAATTCTGGCAGGTACTGTCCGACTGTGCGCCTGATTTGCTGATTTTAGATATAGAGATGCCTGGTTTTAGCGGCATTGAACTGTGCCAGGTGGTTCGCAATGACCCACGTTGGAGTGAGTTACCCGTGCTGTTTCTATCGGGTCATAACGATGCCGGAATCGTGCATCAAGTGTTTGCTGTAGGCGCAGATGACTACATCCACAAACCGATTGTTGGTCCCGAATTGATTGCCCGTATCCTGAATCGGCTAGAGCGAACCCGTATCCTGCACAGATTTGCCCAAACTGATGAACTAACTGGTACTGCGACTCGACGCAAATCCATCCAAGATCTAGAGCGCTTGCTACATCTAGCAGAGCGCCAGAATCAGCCTTTGTGTTTTATGATTTTGGACTTAGACAACTTCAAGCAAATCAATGACCAATATGGTTATGAGGCGGGGGATAGAGTGCTTTGCCTGTTGGGAGAACACTTAAGGCAATTCTTCCGACGTGAAGATGTGGTAGCGCGTTGGAGCGGTGAGGAGTTTGTTTTAGGTCTATACGGTATAACACAAGAACAAGGTGTAAAGCGGCTAACAGGCTTTCTGGAAACCTGGCGTCAGCAGGAGTTTATTGATGCTAATAATCGGACATTCCATGTCACGTTCAGTGCGGGGATGGCTGAGTACTCCCAAGATGGTGCTAACTTGCAAGAACTTTATCGAGCAGCGGATGCTGCGTTGTACCAAGCCAAGACAATGGGACGAAATCGCGTAGTATCCACGCAGCATAGACAAATGTCTTCATAGATTCTTGATTCTGCGCGAAGCGCATTCTGGTCATTCCTCAAAATTTCCTCAATTTTTGTTCGTAAGCTTTGGGATAGAGCCTTTAGTGGAACAAAGTTGATGAAATGAACGCACCTCACTTTGAATCAGACACAAGCATTACTCGCATCCTTGTAGTTGATGACATTGCTGACAATTATGTATTGCTCCAGGCGATTCTAGAACTAGAGGGATACCAGGTTGAAGTGGCGGATAATGGTTACGCTGCTCTAGAAAGGATTGAAGTTAATCCACCAGACTTAATCTTACTGGATGTGATGATGCCAGGGATAAACGGTTTTGAAATCACTCAGCGCATCCGGGACAACAGTTACTTGCCATTTATTCCGATTCTGCTGGTTACGGCTGATAGGGCGATAGAAAAATCCTTAGCATTCTATAAAGGAGCAAATGGTCTTCTTTATAAGCCGATTGACCTCGACCTATTGTTGGAACAGGTACGAGCGATTTTAAGCCAAGGTGAAAAAGGCAGAGGGCTGGAGACAGAAGGCAGAAGGGAGCAATATGGTGGGAGATTCAATTTGCCCCCAATTGCCAGCTATCAAAATCTTTGATTGGGTAGGGAACTTCAACTCTTTCTTCCTACACTGCTCAAAAAAATCTCGGTTTTCTTGCTTAAGTTGAAAGCAGAATTATCTCATTTATTTGAGCATCACATTCAGCTAAACTGCACGTTAAACAAGGAGATTTTAAGGTCAGGTTTGTATCAAAATTATTTCCAATGACTTGAGTTTAAAACAAGTTTTAAGGATTAAATGTAACGGGAGTAATGATTATGGTCAATTTAAGCGAATGTTCTCTCCCATCGAGCCATCTACCCCAAGTACGAATGGAAGCTGTAACCACCAAACGAATCCTGATTATTGAAGATGAAGTGAATTTGCGAACAGTGGTACAAACCTGCCTGGAAACGTTGGGAGGGTGGGAAGTACTCCAGGCGGCTTCTGGTCAGGAGGGGCTACTTCTGGCCCAGAGAGAAAGACCTGATGCCATTCTCCTAGACGCTATGATGCCCGGAATGGATGGTATTACCGTTTTGCAAAAACTGCTAGCAAATCCTGAACTGCAAGCGATTCCGGTGGTTTTTTTAACGGCTAAGGTGGATTTGACAGAGCCACAACGGTTTTTAGAGTTGGGAGCGAGAGGAGCGATCGCTAAACCCTTCCATCCCCTAACATTACACCATCAGGTCACAACTGCTCTAGGTTGGGGTGGTCAATAACCTACGCTTTATCCGTAAAGCATAGAAGTGGAACGTGTGAGAAGCGCCCTTAACAACTTCCTGCCCCTCCTACTGGACTGGAGGATTTTTTCTCATTTCAACAAGCATAAAGAGATTCAAATTGATTCCTTTGTTTGACAAATTTTATATCTCTTGAATCCCCTCGCTTACTTATTTAATAAATCACAGAAATTTTATAAAATTATCGAGGCGGCAGAAAACATAACGATGAAATTTAGGAAGCAATTTTTGCCCTACGCCGTTGCCATTGGCTCGACTGCGATCGCCCTACTGCTGAGACTCTGGTTAGAACCTTGGCTGTTGAGAAGCATTGGTGCTTTTTTCTACATCGCCATCATTGTGAGTGTTTGGTATGGCGGCTTTCGACCGGGGTTCGTTGCCGTTGTGCTTTCCACACTGGCAATTAATTATTTCTTGATTCCCCCCCGATATCAATTTGGGATCGAGACACCAAAGGATGTAATTGAGTTAGGCACTTTCCTGCTGGTTGCCTTTTTAATCAACCTACTGACTAGCAATTTTCGAGACAGCAAACAAAAGATTGAGCGACTGAGCCAACAATTAGCTCAGGAAAATGCCGAGCAACTGCGGATGGCGCTGTCTGCGGCTCAAATGGGAATGTGGTATTGGAACATAGTAACGGGAGAAATTAATTGGTCATCAGAACATGAACAGTTATTCGGCTTATCTCCTGGCACGTTTGATGGAAAATACGAAACCTTTGATGCTTGCCTACATCCGGATGATCGCGAGAAATTAAATCAGGCTATAGAGCGATCGCTCAAACAACGAGTTCCCTATCAACACGAGTATCGTGTAGTTTGGCCAGACGGCAGCATTCACTGGATTGAGGCACGAGGACAGGCATTCTATGACGAAGCAGGGCAACCTGTCCACATGACGGGAACCGTGATGCTGCTCGACGAACGCAAGCAAGCCCAGATAGATTTACAGCAACTGAATGCTGAACTTGAACAACGGGTACAAGAGCGAACCGCAGAACTAGCTCAAGCGAATGATCGCCTACTGGAAACGGTGATAGAGCAGCAGCACACCCAACTCGCCTTGCAGCAGTATTTAGAGGAAATTGAAGACCTCTATAATAATGCTCCCTGTGGTTATCACTCCTTAGATCCAGAAGGCAATATTATCCAAATTAACGATACGGAACTCAATTGGCTAGGGTACAGCCGCGATGAAGTCCTCCACAAGAAGTTTTCAGATTTCGTTACGGCTGAAGGTAAACAGGTTTTTCAGGACAACTTTCCCAGGTTTAAACAACAGGGTTGGATTAATAATCTGGAATTTGAGATAGTCCGCAAAGATGGCACAACTCGATGGCTCGGTTTGAGTGCTACAGGAATCAAAGATGAAGTCGGCAACTTTTTGATGAGTCGCTCAACGTTATTTGATATCACCGATCGCAAACGTGCCGAAGACGAGCGAAAACAAGCCGAAGCAGCTTTACAAGAAAGCGAGGAACGCCGCCGACTGGCTCTAGATTTAACGCATATCGGCTTCTGGGATATGCACCTACCTAGCGGAAAACTGATCTGGAATGATAATCTCTTTACACTACAGGGTTTAGCGCCTCATAGCATTGAGCCAAGCTATGAGCTTTGCCGCAGCCTCGTTCATCCTGATGATGTAGGTTGGATTGAACAACGGTTTTTAGAATCGATGAAAAACCATACGGATTACGTCGTTGAATATCGAGTGGTTTATCCGGATGGTTCTGTTCATTGGGTAATGGGGCGTGGAAAAGCCATCTACGATGAATCAGGGCAACCTGTGCGATCGCTCGGTGTAGTGTTAGATATTAGCGATCGCAAACGTGCTGAACAAATGCTGGAGCTTCAGGCTGTCATCACCCGCAACATGGCAGAAGGCATTTGCTTAGTAAGAGCGGATAATGGTGTCATTGTCTATGCCAATCCTAAATTTGAGCAGATGTTTGGCTATGACTCTGGTGAACTCAACGGTCAGCACGTTTCGATTGTCAACTATGCCAGCGAACAGGTAACGGCTGAGGAGGTCAATCAAGCCATTCGGTCTGCTGTTTTACAAAGCGGTGACTTTACCTATGAAGTCCATAATGTCAAGAAAGATGGGACTCCCTTTTGGTGTAGTGCGACTTGCTCTGTATTTAGCCATCCAGACTATGGTGATGTTCTGGTTGCAGTTCACCAAGACATCACCGTAGCGAAGCACCTCGAAGAGGTTCGCAAACGAACAGAAGAAGAACTCAGGCAGAGCGAAGCTAAATTCCGTTCTCTGAGCGAGTCTTCACCTCTCGGCATTTTTATGACGGATATTGGGGGACAGTGTATTTATACCAATCCACGCTATCAGGCGATTTGTGGCTGTACATTTGATGAGGCTTTAGGAGACGGTTGGGTGCAGTTCATCCACCCAGAAGACCGAGAGCCGGTTGCAACAGGGTGGTCAAGCGCGGTGTCCCAACGGCAGGAATTTAGGAGTGAAATTCGTTATGCCCGTAAAGATAGAACCATTCGTTTTGGTCGAGTGCACTCAGCTCCTATCTTCTCTGTTTCGGATGAATTAATCGGTTATGTCGGAACAGTAGAGGACATTACCGACAGTCGGGCGATTGAAACAATGAAAAACGAGTTTATCTCGATTGTCAGTCACGAACTGCGAACGCCCCTTACCTCAATTCGCGGTTCTCTAGGGTTAGTCGCTGCCGGAGTCTTCAAAAACAAGCCGGAAGCTGCCCAACAAATGTTAGATATCGCCGCTCACGATACCGAACGCTTAGTGCGTCTGGTTAATGATATTCTCGACTTAGAGCGACTAGACGCACATAAGGTTAATTTAGTCAAGCAGTGGTGCGATGCGGAAACACTCCTACAACAGTCTGTTAAAACGGTGCAATCTTTAGCCGCAGAAAGCAACATCACGCTGTCTGTAGAACCAACATCTATTCAAGTCTGGGTGGATTGCGATCGCATTATTCAAACACTTGTTAATCTGGTGAGTAATGCGATTAAATTTTCGCCCTCAGAAAGTACGATTACTCTGAGTGTCCAAGACCAAGCCGACCGAGTTTTATTTCAAGTCAAAGACCAAGGGCGCGGTATTCCTGCCGATAAGTTAGACACTATCTTTGGGCGGTTTCAACAGGTGGATGCTTCTGACTCCCGGCAAAAAGGGGGAACAGGTCTGGGTTTAGCCATTTGTAAAAGCATCGTACAACAGCATGGCGGCAAAATTTGGGTCGAAAGCGTTGTAGGAGAAGGCAGTAACTTCTATTTCACTGTGCCAAAATCCCTCGATTAGCCGTGCATTGGTTGTAGAATCTTTCGGTATACCCTCAACTATAATTACGGCTAATGCCAGAAAAACGTGTTCTGGTGATTGATGACGAAATCAACCTCTGTAGCGTTATTCAGGCTTGTTTGGAAAACTTAGGCGGTTGGGAGACGCTGACAGCTTTATCCGGTAAAGAAGGGCTGGCTATAGCCCAAACCCAACACTTCGATGCCATCTTACTAGACGTGATGATGCCTGATATGGACGGACTCACGCTATTTGAACAGTTGCAGAATGATGCGGCGACTCAAGCGATTCCCGTCATTTTGCTCACCGCTAAAGTGCAATCCACTGACATTGCCCAATTTGCACAGCTTGGCATTGCTGGAGTCATTGCTAAACCGTTTGACCCTTTGACGCTGGCAGAGCAAGTGGCTTCTACACTGGGGTGGTAGATCCATGCTAGGAGATCCCCCTGGCATCCCCCTTAAAAAGGGGGACTGGGAGTAGATTCTAAATCCCTCTTAAACAGGAAGACTTGGAGTAGATTCTCCCCCCTTGTTAAGCGGGGCAGGGGGGATCTATCCGAAATTAGGCAATGTACCCAGCAATTTTTAGGGTGGGTTAACGGTAGCGTAACTCACCTCATCCAAGCTTAACGGTGCGTTACGGCTGACGCCTCACACACCCTACCGGGAGTTCCGCTTCCCTCAAAGTTTCCTCAAATTGTTAGTTTAACTTAGGGGTGAGGTAAAACCACTTCGGTCATTTTATATTGAGAGTTTGATTTTTAACGACAACCTTCCAGAAGCTGGGGATTGCGTCGATAGATAGAGTCAATTTGTCGGGTCAACCTTTATGGGATGAGCCACACTTCTCAAACAATCTCTATCGTTGAGCGTCGCTAAGCCTGGAGGGAATTGTATTTTAGTTCGATATCTCTCCAGTCCTGCAGGAGGGAAAGGCAGAAATAATGGAAACAGCGATCGCCACAAAACGAATTTTATTTATTGAGGACGAACTCAACGTCCGACAGGTTGTGAAAGCTTGCCTAGAAGCACTAGGGGGTTGGAATGTGTTATTAGCGGCGTCGGGTCAAGAGGGTTTAGCTAAGGCAGTTTCTGAGAAACCCGATGCTATTCTACTGGATGTAATGATGCCGGGAATGGATGGTTTGGCTCTGTTGCAAGAACTAAAAAGCAATCCTGTAACTCAGTCAATCCCCATCGTGTTTTTAACGGCAAGGCTGAGTTTGACTGAACCGCAACGATTTCAGGAGTTGGGAGTCCAAGGTGCGATCGCTAAACCCTTCAATTCTCTCACCCTAGTGCCCAAAATCGCCAATGCTCTCGGCTGGAGCCTGGAAAGTCAGTACTAATACTGTATCCCTGTACGGAAGACCTTAGCGTTAAGCTGCTTGTAAGCATTGAAACTCATTGAGTGCAGTTTATAAAGACCCATCTAATAGTTGAAATACCGATTTATAGCAGTCGCTAAGGCGATTAAGAAAAAGCAAAATACTGAAACCTTGACCAGTTAATCTTTTCTCTCCTACCCTCTGCCTTCTACCTTCTGCCTTTTGCTATAACTTCAAGAATGAAGTAGCATTTGCACCAAAAAATCGGGATTTGAACTAG
>CBKWLJ010000388.1:0-9196 GCA_966675205.1 uncultured bacterium | reverse complement strand
GAGTACAAAGGTATCAAGGAAGGAGTTGAGGTGATCGCTATCCCTCCTGCCTATACGTCTCAAACCTGTCATTGTTGTTTGCACATTGGACTAAGAACAAATAAACAGTTTAAATGCACCAACAAAACTTGCGGTTGGATAGGAGACGCAGACTTTAACGGTGCAAAAATGATTGAACTATGGGGCTGTTCTGTAAACCAGCCTAGAGGCTCGGAACTATTGTCTTGCACGATAGAGCCAGGGCTACCTCTCATCCCCATCTGTATTAGCAAGCCTTTAGGTGCAGCTAATCAGGTGGGGTAGTTTACACCGTTAACTGTATCTGCGTTACCCCTTGGCGCAACTGCCGCTGTCTAGAGAGCCAAGAGTGCCGAACAAGCTTGCCTAGCAGGGGTGCTAGTTGACTTGCTCCCCATCGCAGCAGTGGACTCTTACGCAGTAGCTCAGCCTGAGCTGCTTCCTGACTTTGAAGCTGCTGTGCTCGAATAATTTCCGGCTCCCGCTCAGCTTGAATCTGTGGCAAGATGGCATCAATTGCCGCATCTGTTGCTCCGTCACGCAACAAGGGAATCAAATGATTTGCCGCAACAATCACATCCCGCAAAGCCATATTGATACCTTGGGCGCGAATAGGTGACATGGGGTGAACCGCATCGCCCAAGAGCAGTAATCCTGGTGCATACCAACGCGGACAACGCCCGACGACAACCGATAACAGAACAGGCCGCTCAATAGTTTCTGGGTGGCTTCGGATATGCTCTGCTAACCACGGAGGTGATGCTTGTGCCAAAACAACAGGCCAATCGGCTTGTTTCCAGTCCATTGGGGCATCGTCATGAAGTGCCCAGCCTATCTGAAGATTTCCCTCAGAAGAGCGAAACAATCCAAATGCATTGCGATCGCGAACAATTGTATAAAATATATTCTCCGATTCCAAGCGCGAGCTATCCGCCAATTTAAACCAAAGAATATCAAAGCTTCCGGACTGTTGCTCTAGAGGCAAGTTGGCTCGCTGCCGAACAACAGAATTACGACCATCTGCTCCAATAACTAGATTGGCAGAAATCGAGCGATCGTCACCCAGCTTCACGCCCGAAACCCGGCGATCGCTCCACAGCAAATCCTGCACAGGACTGCCAGAGACAAACTCAAAATTGGGATAAGTGCTTGCCTGGACGATCGCTGCTTCCAGGAAAGCTGGTTGTGATACGAGGGTGCAGGGCTTACCACCCGGTTCGATTGGCTCATCAACTCGAAACAGAAATCGGTTCTCGATCAGAACCTCCCAGGCATCCAAAGGTCGATGGGGAATGCTCTCTAGCACAGACGACAATCCCATCTGCTCTAGAGCATCTAGTCCACTGGGCATCAGTCCCTCACCGCGAAAAACTCTGCGGAAGTTCCGGGAGGATTCAATCAGTTTGACGGCGATGCCTCGTTTTACGAGAAGTAGTGCAAGCGTTGCACCAGCAGGCCCAGCCCCGACAATTACAACCTGAGTCATCACTTTAAAACTGCGTTGAATGATTTCAGAATACCAAAGTTGTCTGTGCGGTCTAACTCCTACTAGGAGTGTGCCACAGCCAAAATGAGGTCAGCAGCTTCGGGCTGTAGAGAAGATCTGATTAACAATCTCTACCTTGAGTCAGAAGGAAGAATCTGATATAGCTCTAAGATTAGAAAATTAATCAGGCTTTGGTCAGAATTACGGGGTAATCTTTGCTATGCCCAACAGCATCGGTGATATTCTTGAACCCGAAGTGAAAGATTTGGGTGGATTTGAAGCTAGGCGCGTCTTGCCTCACCCAACTCGGCAGATGGTTGGACCGTTCATCTTCTTTGACCATCTCGGTCCTGCTACCTTTGCAGCCGGTCAAGGGATGGATGTGCGACCACATCCGCATATCAATTTAGCGACGGTGACTTACTTGTTTGAAGGCGTGCTGCTCCATAGCGACAGTCTCAAGGTTGTTCAAGAAATTCATCCGGGAGCAGTAAACTGGATGACTGCGGGTCGTGGCATTGTCCATTCGGAGCGAACACCCAACGCGGTGAGAAGTGGCGAAGCACGCCTTCATGGCATCCAGACGTGGGTCGCACTTCCTTCGGAGCATGAAGAGACAGAACCTTGGTTTCGTCACTACTCAGCTATTGACATCCCCACTTGGCAAGATGGGGGTGTTGAAATCACACTGATTGCAGGGCAGGCATATGGTCGCACATCACCCGTTCAAACGTTCTCGCCGATGATTTACCTCGATGTCCAACTGCCAACTGGAACCGAGTTCACACTGCCTCCGGACTATAGTGAGCAAGCCGTCTACAGCGTTACAAACGGGCTGAGCATAGATGGCGAACCGCTAGAGCCACAACGAATGATCATACTGAACCCCGATCAGACTGTGAACATTAGTGCGACAGCCGATGCTCGTTGCATTGTCGTGGGTGGTGAACCTGTCGGTGAGCGGCACAAGTGGTGGAATTTTGTCTCTAGTCGCCTTGATCGCATTGAGCAAGCGAAGGCAGACTGGAAGAACGGGCGGTTTGAGCAGGTTCCACACGAAACCAAGTTTATCCCGCTGCCTGAAGAACCCCAATCACTACCTGAACAACCCCTTTAAAAGGCTACCTCAAACTTGTTCTAACACTGTTGAACTCTACTTGCTTAGAATTATCTTCCTGTAGAAACCAAGTACAACAAATTGAGGCTGAACTTCCAACCGTTCAGGACTTACGCAGCTACACCACTTATAGTGGTAAATGGGCGTTATACTCCGCAAACACGCCCTACCAATAGGGGCTTTGCGTAAGTCCTGCCTGTTGTCTCACCCAATCGGGTGAACTGATGGGATGAAGTCTACTCCTTACGGTGCAACGTACTTTAGTCTTAGTGATGTCTGCTCGCGTTGAGTGAATACAAGATTTAACCGCGAAAGGAATTGTCGAATCCTCTAATGTAGTATATCCTGTAATATGGATTCTCTTGATTTCAGATCCAGACATGAAGTAACGACGCTACAACGAAAGCTAAGAAAGAATCGTTTACAGGATGGCAGCGGTGACGTACCGAACACAAGATAACGTTCTGCTGCAAGCAATTCCTGTGTGAGCCTTTTCAACAATTTATAACTTGGAGGTGGTCAATATGCCACAACAGCCTTATTTGTTGGCTGAAGGTTTGACGTATGAACTTCCGCCCGATCGCACGCTATTCAAAAATGTGCAGTTAAGCCTTGCTGTAGGCGATCGCGTGGCGCTTGTCGGTGCGAATGGAGTGGGTAAATCGACGCTGCTGCAAATTTTGGCAGGACAAATCGAGCCTAGTACCGGTTCTGTGTGGCGCAATGCATCGATCTACTATTTGCCCCAAATCAGTACTATTCGACAGCAAATCAAAGCGGATACGGTGCAAAATTTCCTTTTTTCCATCTCGGATGAGTGGTGGCAGATTAGCGACATTCTGGAGACGCAGTTCAACACAACGCTGGATTTGTCTCTAGCGATCGCTTCTTTAAGCGGTGGCGAACTGACGAAGCTGTTTTTGGCGATCGGTTTGTCCCAACAACCCAATGTTCTGCTGCTAGATGAACCGACTAATCACATGGATTATCTGGCACTGGAGGAACTGTCGCAATTCCTCAAGCAGTTCGATGGTGCATTTGTGATTGTTTCTCACAAGCCTTTCTTTCTCGATCGCGTTGTTGATACGACTTGGGAACTAACACCTAATGGCATGAGTGTATACGGCGGGAATTTCTCATTGTATCGAGAGCGAAAACAGGCAGAAATAGAGGCAAGATTGCGATCGCACGAAGTTGCTAAAAAAGAACTCAAACGTGCCAAAGCTGCTGCCATGCAAGAGCAGCAACGCGCCGCCCAATCTCGGAGAAATGGTCGGCAAAAATTTTTAAGTGGCAGCATTGACAAAATGGCAGCCGGAGGATTAAGGCGAAAAGCTGAAGTGACGGCTGGAAAACTGAAGCATAAACATGAGGCAGCTATTTCAGATGCCGATCAAAAAGTAGTCGAGACGAAAGTTAGAACGAATAAAGCAACAAGTATACAGCTTGAACAAAGGAGTCAAAAGCACAAAAATCTAATTGAAATTCAGGGGGCGAATCTCTGGGTTGCTAATCGCCTGTTGATCGAAAACATTCAGTTTCGTCTGACTTCTGGGGAGCGAGTTGCGATCGCCGGGGCAAATGGTTCTGGTAAATCTAGCTTGGCAAAAGCAATTCTCAACAGGGAAGGAACGCACGCCTTTCTGGAATCTGGCGAGGTATTACTTTCTCCAACTATGAATGTTGTGTATCTCGATCAAACGTATGAATTGGTGAATCGGAATTTCACAATTCTGGAGAATATGCAAGCTGCGAATCCGGGGCTAGAGTATCAACTTATCCGACAGCAGCTTGGACATTTTCTCTTCTTCAATGATGATGTTTATAAATCGGCATCGGTGTTGAGTGGAGGGGAATTAGCGAGATTGGCACTGGCAATGCTGGGCATCTCCAAAATCGATTTTCTGATTCTGGATGAACCGACGAACAATTTGGATATTCCTACCGTGGAGCAGATGGTGGAAGCGGTGAATGAATACCACGGTGGACTTTGGGTGATTTCCCATGATTTAGATTTTCTGGGCCGTATTCAGATTACCGATTCGTATTGGTTGCGCGATCGCACGCTGCAAAGAACAAATTATTTACCGGATGATACGGAAGAATATTATGAGGAGTTAGTCGATCGCCTGCATCGGGTGTGTTGATATAGCAATCTGATTGGAGTTGCAAAATAATCGTGGTGCGGCATACAAACAAGATATCCGCGCCACAATTAAATCACTGTCGCTCAAAAACAAAAATGATTGAGATAGGTTTGTTGGTTACTGGATGACACGGTTCTCGCAAATTCAGTAATCGGTAATTCCGGGCATGGAACTCCTCTATCCATGATTCAACGGTTCGGAAGTACCAGGGAGCAGGATGAAACGTTTCATCTCCGATTCCTTGCCACGCAGTTTCCCGCCATCCTGAAGCATAGGCAGTATTACCACAAGCGATGATAGGGTGAAGTGTTTGGACAATGATTTTGCCGTGTTCTTCTAACAGGCAGAGTCCAGCAGAGGCAATGTCAGCAAGATCGCGTTGCCCAAGAATCGAGAAGTTACAAATAAGGCAAGAGAAATGGATTGTATCACCGAATCTATGCGAAGTCAGGTCGGAGTATAAAGATACAAGAAATCTCGTATCACCCTCGTGCCGCGCTGCCTTAATGAGTTCAGCAGAGGCATCGACTCCCCACCCATCAATTCCTTTGGAAAAGAGTTCACGACACAACCACCCTTCACCGCATCCCACATCCAAAAACGTTTTCGGGTTAAGCTCAATTACTGTTTCCAATATGGCTGAGTTTGTGACGAGAACCCGGCTTTCAATTTGCTGATTACGAATCACCCGTGTCCAGGACGTTGCATTATTGTTCCATGAATCGATTAGCCGTTGTTCATTCTCGTCCATATATAGCAAAAGGCAGAGGGCAGAGGGCTTTTATGCAGAAGGGAAAAGATTGACGGGTTTTGGTTTCAGTATGAAAGCGAGAGTCAAGAGTTGCCTTGGCGACTGCTATATCTCCTAGTGAAAAACAGGCAGCCTCCAAGCCTAATCGTAAACCCTGCTACTGGGGAGGATAGGTTCGCATCGCTGGATAGCCCAAAAAGATAATGTTACACGGGAAGGCTGCTATCGGACTCCTGAATTCGATACGTTAGGCTATGAGTATGTACTTAAAGGTTCCTGATGGGTTCTGACAAGGAGTTTGGGTCTTGAAGTGATGGTGCGCTCTCGTCAAAAACCTTGTACGCTTTGCCAGCAACCCGAGCCGGTACTCTACCGGGTAAAATATGACGAGTCGGCTCAATGGAGCTTTGTTTGTCGCCGTTGCTGGGATAGTGTGAGTCAAAACAACCCGTTCTATGTGTATGGCGGCACTTGGAAAGCGAAGAAATAAGAATCTACCCCTCGCATCCCCCACTTCTTTTAGACAACGTGCTGTTAGAAGGAAAATACAAGCAGCTAAAGTGCCTTAGTCTCAAACCCAAGGGAAGTTAGCAACTCATTCCATCGCTCCACAGGTAAACTGCCCCCAGATGCACTATCATGTCCGTGACCGTAGCTTCCTTCTCCAGGTGACAAGTCCACGTTTTTCAAAAAATCCAACACATTTACTCCTGACGCCGTTCTCACGCTGAAGTTGACTCGCCCAGGAATATATCCCTCATTCGCAACCATGACGATATACTTGGGCAATCGGGTACGCCAGCTTTGGGCAATCAGTGGGTGGATTTGACAAGGTGAGTTAATCCGCACCAAGGCGACATTTCCAGAAAAGATAGGTGCGGCTTTCTTGGCTTGTTCCATAGCCGCCTGCACTTCTTTCCGCGCTTCCCTTAATTGTTCGACTTCCTGGGTGTTTGAGTTAACAAGCGATCGCGGACTATCATGACTCAGCAATGCCCTTACTGCTACTTCTGGATTGTACTGGGAAGCCCGCCGTGCCGAGTTAATCAGAGCAGATGCTTCTTTTAAATACTTGGCAGTGTACCGACTTTTAGCCACTGCCAGCATCTCAAACGGAGCTTTTTCCCCTAAATCGCTAACTGTACCAATAGCGGCAATCCAGTCTAAATCCGATACATCTGTTAGGGACGAACACAACTCCCAAACCAGCAGTGAAGTATTAGGGATGGGTTCCCAGGTGTAAGCACTAATCAGGGTATCACCGGGTGGAACTCCTTCAGGACGGTGGTGATCGATAAAGCAGGTGGGAACGCCAGCAATTACGGGTTCCGATTGACTGCCCAAATCGAGAACGAATAGACTATCGGGTGCAGCAGCAGTGACTCGTTCCCGGTTGGCAGGTGTCCATGCATTCCGTTGGCGATCGGGTGCAACCAGCTTGACTTTATCAAACCCAGCGCGTGACAACGCTAGCTGCAAGACAACTCCTGCCGTCACTCCATCGGCATCCGAGTCGTGCAGCACAACGATAGACTTATCCGGTTGGATGCGATCGACAAAAGCCTTAAACGTATCACGCGCTGCTTCTAGGGTTGGTATCTGGTTAATATTGTTTTCCAATTGAACAACATCAGATACCTCATTGCTCTCCTGGGTAAGGGAAGTTGATGCGTTCTCCAATGGTGCGGCAGAATCAACAAATGCTTCCGAATCGTTCGTTACTGGTTCAGAAGACAGCGTTGCAGCCAAACGGCGCACCGTCTCAAGGGTATCAATTTCTTCAGGAGGTTTATCATTTCGCACGCGCACAATACGAGGAAACCGCAGTGCATAACCACTATTGTGTCGCTCCGAGGGTTGCACGCGGTCAAACGTCACTTCCAGGACAATGCGCGGTTCCACGATACACACCTTACCATGCGCCAACTCTTGCAAGGTGTGGGCGCGAAACCAGTCGGAAAGTTCAGCCACTTGGGCATCCGTTAACCCTGAATATGCCTTACCGATATTTAACAGCGTTGGCTTGGTTTCGCTCTGGCGGACGGCAAAGGTATAGTCTGAGAGGAAACGATGCCGTTTGCCGTTTCCCACTTCCGCTGCTGTGACTACAACATCCAGCGTTGCCATTGCGCGTTTAATTTTTAACCAATCGCGTCCCCTTCTACCGGGTTTGTAGGTTGAATTCAAATCTTTTACCATCAAACCTTCATTTCCTCTGGCTCTGGCAGCGGTGAATTCTGCATCTAAGCCGGAAATATCGCTGACTTGTTGGGAAAGTCCTCCGCGCACTCTTTGAGTGTTGAGGTGAAGTGATTCAAGAATATTTCGCCTTTTGGCAAAGGGTTCGTTAATCAGCACGCGCCCGAAAGCATACAAGACATCGTAAGCGATGAAGGCGACAGGAACAGCGGCAAGTAATTCATCTGAAACTTTTTTGCGTCCCAGTCGCTTTTGCAGTTCTTGAAAAGGGAGGATGCGTTCTCCTTGGATGGGAACAATCTCTCCATCTAAAATTAAATCGGCTATTTCATCGCTATCTTTTGAAGCTAAGTTGATAGCAGCAAGCGGTTCGATTAAATCGGGAAAACTGGTGGTAATTTCATCGAGTGTCCGGGAGAAAATAGCAACGCGCTGACCGTTGCAAACTGTGCCGTGGAGAATTGAGCTGTCTTCGTCTTTGTAAGGTGCAATGTGAACTTGGGCGCGAATCCCATCATACTTGTCTTCAACGGCGAATCCATTAGGCATTTGTTTGGCTACTTCCGTTAAATCGTCGGCGGGAGTTGCCAACATAAATTTAATCGGGTGAAATAGCCGCATCCGCGCTTCGTCAAGTTTTCCTTGCCTTGCTAGTAAGGCAGTTTCGCCAATATCCCCAATTAGCATATTGACCCACTGTACCTTGGAGATATCGGTTTGAGAAAGACGAGCGATCGCATCTTCAACGGCACCTTCTTTCAGTCCAATCCGCAAATCACCTGCTAACAGTTTCACGATATACTTAGCTTCTAGAGGTGTTGCCATTTTCAACAACTCTATAATTAGCTCAGTTTTGCGTTTTGTTCCTGTTGTCGCTGCTAATTGTTCGAGTTGGTTTGATAAGGAATCAAGTGTGAGAATGGGTTGATGCTGTGAACGTTGGGGATTATTGGTAAATGCTTCAAAGGCTACATCACCGGGGTCGCCAAGTTTTACTAATCGTTCTTGAAGGGCTGATTTTTCTTGTTCGCTTACGGCTGCGATGCCTTCGGCGAGCTTCGCTAACGCTGTTAGCAAAGCCGCTCCACCGATATTAATAGTACGCTGGTCTCGTAAGGGAAATATATAACCGGAAAAGTATCGTGCAGCCAGCACTAAGTCGTTATCCGATAGTGAGGTAAAATAGCTGCCCAGTAACGAGGCTTTTGTCAAGCGCTTTGTTGTTGCTCCAACTTGCTCTGCTACGTCAGCAAAATCAATGAAGGCTCCAGGCTTTAACTCTGCATTTTGATTAAAGTTAATTTCAATCTCGACGTTTGGGCGTGTCAATTTGGTTTTTTTAGTCATGCCTGAACCTCGATAATTTTCTCCCCTGTGGCAACAACTTTTCGCTTGCTTTTTGGTTTTTTCAGCTCTACGTTTGTTCCCTGGCAGGTAGGGCAAAAGTAAATAATTCGGGTTTTCTCGCCTTCTTCATC
>CBKWLJ010000387.1:0-9229 GCA_966675205.1 uncultured bacterium | reverse complement strand
GGCTGGAGCAATCCTGTCGGAGCAAGCGGGGTCTATGAACGAAGAATCACCGCACAAATGCGGGCGGTGAGTGTCAAAAAATCAACAAAGTATGTTAGACCGTGAAAATCGGATTCGGGATGCGATCGCGACTAGAAGAGAAACTATTTTTCGATTTATCATATCCTTTAACCTGCAACCTGATGCAGCGAGATTAGTCTATTTGTAACCCAATTTGCCTTTATTACATTTGAAGTGAATACTTTAAACGTCCATGACATATTTTCTGAATTAATCGAGCTTCAAGAACATAATCATAATTACAATTTATTGCAATTTACAAGCTTAGTTAGTGCCAATCAATACCTACGCCTTTATAAGACATTTTTTAAATATGTTGAACAAGGAAGTGAAGTATTAGATTGGGGATGTGGAAACGGTCACTTTTCCTACTTTCTTGCAAATTGTGGTTACAAAACCTATGGCTTCTCCTTCCAGGACTTTGGTCTTCGGGAAACACTAAATAACTTTGCTTATCAATTTAGCCAAGGAAATTTTGAGGAACCAACAGCACTGGCTTATGTCGATAATAAGTTTAATGCAGTTGTATCTGTTGGAGTTTTAGAGCATGTTAGAGAGACAGGAGGAAATGAAATTACTAGCCTACGGGAAGTATTTCGCATCCTACAGCCTGGCGGCTTTTTTATTTGTTATCATTTCCCCAATCAGTTTAGCCTCATTGAAGCGATCGCATCCCTAGTACCCAATAAATTCCATCATCAATACCGTTATAATCGTGAGTCTATCGAAGCTCTTTGCGAAGCAACAGGTTTCGAGCTTCTAGAAGTTTATCGTTATGGTTTTTTGCCCAGAAATATATGGGGAATATTTCCCAAAATAATCAGGAATTCTCGATTTGTTTCCTGGCTTTGGAATTGGCTGGATGATATTTTAAGCTATCCCTTCTCTATGTTCTGTCAGAACTATCTATTTGTTGCTAAAAAACCGTCTTAGCTCTCAGCTTTATTCGTTTGAGAGTACGAGAGTCCGAAGCCGACTACTAATAAATGACAATTAAAAATTCGTAATTGATAATTCGTAATTAACGTTCTCGCCGGGGTTTAAATCTCTGACGAGAACGTGGACGACCTTTCAGGTCGGGGTCTCTAACCCGTCTTGAATTACGAATTAATAATTACGAATTGTCGATGACCAAGTAAAATCCCCCATACTCGGCTACGCCCCGCGGCGCTAACAGTCCGGGGATGAGCTTAAAGCCAAACAACTTGCGATCGCTCTTTGACAACTTGCTCGAAAACCCCTTCGGTTTGCTTAGCAAGCTTAGACCAACTAAAGCGGCGATCTAAATCTTCATAAGCATTGTCAATCAACCACTGAGCATAGCCAGGATTTTTCAGGACTTCTAAAATCCCCCAAGCGAGAGAGTCGGGGTTGTTGGTATGAGTAGTAATTCCTGTTTTGGTGTGTTTCACCACTTCCGGAAATCCCCCCGTATCTGAGACAACAACAGGGACACGAGCCGCAAAACTTTCCAAAGCAACAATGCCAAAGGGTTCGTAGAGACTGGGAAAAACCGCACAGTCGGCAACCGTTTGAAACTTATCAAGGTCAGCGTCGGACATAAAGCCGGTGAAAAAGCACTTATGAGCAATCCCCAAATCCCAAGCCTGCTTTTTTAAGTGGTCGGTATTGCCACCGCCGATAATCACAAACTTGGCATAGCCGTGCATTTCCCCCAACACTTTAGGGGCAGCACTCAGCAGTACCGACACTCCTTTTTCGTGGGTCATGCGACCAACATAATAGACAATTTTCTCCCCATCATCAGCAAAGCGGCGGCGAAAGTTGGGGTGGTCAAATTCTGGGGTACGGCGTTTCTTTTCTGGGCGGATGCCATTGTAGATCACATCCATTTTGTCCCAAGGCGTATCTAAGGCGCGTTCCACTTCCCGCCGCATATAGTCCGTGCAGACAATAACCCGCCAAGCCTCATAGGTGAGGAGTTTTTCTTTGCCACAAATGTAGTGATGGGTGTCAGTGTGGATGCCGTTGTAACGACCAAATTCAGTGGCGTGAATCGTCGCAATCAGGGGCACCCTAAAGTTATGCTTCAGTGCGATCGCGGCATCTCCTACCAACCAATCATGAGCATGGATAACATCAAACGGCCCTTCCTCCAAGAGGAGTTTACCCCCGTGACGCCCCATACTCTCGTTCATATTGACGATCCAGTGAAAGAAGTCGTGGCTAGGAGCAACAATTACTCGATGTATACGAACACCATCAACCACTTCATACAGTGGGGCATTACCAAACTCCACAGTTATTAAGTGGACTTCGTGCCCCAAATTCACCAACTCCGGATACAACTCAGCCACATGGCGAGCAATCCCCCCAACGATGCGGGGCGGAAATTCCCAGGCAAGTACCAAAATCTTCATGCTTCCCCCAGTCCCTAAACGTTACGCAGGTCTACAAACTGACACAATTTTTCTCAAATTTTATTGAATAGTTCTAATAGTGTTCAGGTGTATGTAGAAAATTTCTTTGAATTTTCACTTTAATGCATCAGTTCAGTCATAGAAATTGACAAATGTACTGATATGTGGATAGTCGAAACCGGAATATAGCACAATTTTTCCGGTATCGGGCTTGAGAGCAGGGAATACAGCAGTATGAGTATTTTTTGTCGCCCAGTCTCTCTTGCCCAACTTCCTCCCAGCGTCCGTGCTCACCGCCGTCGGTGGCAGATGGGGAATGAAGTCGCCATTATCACCTATCAAGAGAAAACATTGGGGTTTATTGTTCCCCTAGAAATTTTCCATCCCTTACCGGTTCAATTCATTTCTCCAATGCCCCTACGAGATTTACAACCCTGGCTCTTTCAAAATCGACAAGGGTGGATAGAAGGCATTATGGACGGGCTAACACTAACCTGGCACAACCAAGAAATTCTCGGTTTTGTTCACCCTCGCCACAGCCTCTTGTTGCCATTAGCTGTGACTCACCTTTAGCAGGCAGAGCGTTTTCTGGCAAAATTCTTGATCAATTGGAACTTCAAGCTTAGAACTTGTTTTTGCCTACTGGGGGTGTCCGTCTCCCCTCAGTCTGGAGCTCCTTGTAATGGTGTATTCACATTCAGGGGACATCTACCATGTTCCTTCATTACTGCCCAGCAATCAATCGCTGGGCTTTCTTGTTGCTGGGTGCATCAGTCCTTACTACGGTTATCTATGTCCTAACTGTCTTGGCAATTGCTATATAAAAATTTGACACTTTAGCACAGAAAGCCGCTGATTGCTCTCCGGAATTACGCGGAATTTTGCCATTAGGCTCTGTGATCATCTCATTAACGATTCAGTATTTTCTCTCTATCAGGAAATACTTGAATTGGTTTAAAAATAATTTAACTAAACACATGTATCACCCGCTGATCTCTAGCCAGCGGGTTTTATTATTTAGCTGTCTTCCGCAATTCATCTCTCGTCCTACCCTTCAGGAGGCGTGGGACGGCACTTAATACCAAGTTGCGTTCATATGTAGCACTTTCTCTCCCCCTTGTCCCGCTTTTACTGCGAGAAACTAGAAGCTGACACTTACGTTGAAGGAAAGTGTCAGTACTTCACGCTCTAGAGTAGAAATGTTGCGCCGGAACGTCTCTACCAACCTTCAACCTTCAATCAATTTTCTGGCGCTGCTCATACAATCCGACAATTTGTTGGGTGACCTCATCAATGCTCAATCCATCGGTAATGATTTCAACGGCATCGGGTGCTTTACACAGGGGTGCCAGATTACGGGTACTGTCCCGAAAGTCACGCTGTTGAATATCTTGTTCAAGTTGTTCTAAACTCACACTACCGAGTTCTTTGTTTTTGAGGTCTTTTTGCCGTCGCCTTGCTCTTTCTTGGACAGAAGCTGTTAAAAAGATTTTGAGTTCGGCATCAGGAAAAACGTAGGTGCCAATGTCGCGTCCTTCCGCCACAACGCCCCCCTTACAACCCCAACGCTGTTGTTGTTTGACGAGTTCACGACGAACTGCGGGAATGGCAGCAATAGCAGATACATTGGCAGTGACTTCTAGGGAGCGAATCGCTTGGGTGACATCCTCTCCATCAATCCAAACACGAGGGGTACCTCCAGACTCGTCAGCGCTCAAGCAAATTTGAGACTGGCTTACTAATTCAGCGATCGCAGGTTCATCGTCTAAATCGATTTTCGCTTCCATTACCCGCCAAGTTAGCGCTCGATACATCGCACCCGTATCGAGATGCATTAGCCCTAATGCCTGAGCCACCTGGCGAGCAACAGTGGATTTACCTGCTCCCGCCGGGCCATCAATAGCCACGACTGGCTTACGGTGTCTTAGCACTACATTGTCAATTAAACGAGTCGTCCCTAGACGAGCTGCGATCGCTAATAATCCACAGTCGTCCACTTCCTCTAAGGGCATCAGCGTTGTAGGATGAACCAATTCTACGTACTCTACTTGAATTTCGCTGGACTTAGCCAATGTTGACTTAACGGCTTCAATTAAAGTGATGCGATCGCACTTCCCCACTTTCATGAGTTGCTCGGCTTGCTGCAAAGATTGAAATATCAATGGAGCCTGAGCTTTTTGCGTGGGAGTCAAATATTGATTGCGAGAACTGTAAGCAAGTCCCGACTCTTCCCGCTTAATCGGGCAAGGCACAATTGTCACAGGCAAATTTAAATCTGCCACCACCCGTCGCAGAATTGCCACTTGCTGTGCATCCTTTTGACCGAAATAGGCACGTTCCGGTTGTACTAGATTAAGCAGCTTGGTGACTACGGTAGCCACCCCTTGAAAGTGCCCCTTGCGAGAGCGGCCACATAGCACAGAAGTCATGGTTTCTGGTGGAACAACCTGAGTCAAATCAGTAGCCATCTCTGAGCTAGCCCCTTGAGTTCCATACAACTCAACCGCAGTTGGGGCAAAAATGGCATCCACCCCTAGCTCTTCACACCGTTGACTATCCTGCTCTAACTGACGCGGGTATCGCTGAAAATCCTCTGTCGGTGCAAACTGTAGCGGATTCACAAAAATACTGACGATGACAAGGGCATTTTCTTGTCTTGCCCGTTCAATTAAACTGAAATGACCGGGATGCAAGGCTCCCATTGTCGGGACAAAACCGACATCCTTGCCGTTGCGGTTACGTTCTAAGTAGCAGCGCAATCCCGCTGTTGTTGTAAACAGACGCATGAGATTCTAGAGGTTGGATTCTAGATTGATGTTAGCAATTCGTTAGCGTAGAGCTATTTCACACTTGATCTAACAAATTCGCCCAAAATCCAAAAGGCGCGAAGGGTACACAGAGGCTGAGGGCATCACTGAGGGCTTGTCCAAAAATAACTTCGCTATTTTCTGATTTGGGCACGGCAACACTAATAGCTAGGCAAGGGTTGGGATGTTGCTGATGCCATGCCCCTACAAAAGACGGGTTTGTTTGTGGACGACTCCTTAATGAGCAACTCGCTCCAGAAAAGGAGCGAGTCACTAAATGCAAGAATCCCGGAACTCTAGCTATCGGAAAGTGTCAATTGTTAGTAATTTTCCGCTACCGACTCTGGCTCGCCAAGAACCTGGACTTGTACGGGGGCAATGCCAGTTTGCATCAATCCGAGTACCCTAGCGGCAGCCGCCGAAAGGTCAATAACTCGGCCTCTAATAAAAGGACCCCGGTCATTAATCCGGACAACAGCAGAGCGACCGTTATTGAGATTAGTGACCAGCACCTTGGTTCCAAAGGGTAAGCTACGGTGAGCCGCGGTCATTGCATTCTGGTTGTATCTCTCACCACTTGCACTACGTCTGCCGTGGAAGCCAGGGCCGTACCAAGAGGCGATGCCTCTTAGCTGCATCCGAACAGGCCCAATGGCAACTTGTGTGACTTGACGCTCCTTCTTCTTGGGTTGACCGGCAATTTCCCGCAAGGGGGGAGCATTGCCCATCAGGCGACGAAGTCGATTGGTGGCTTGCAGAGCATCTTCAGCGAGGTTTTTTGTTGTATCTGCCAGGACTGTTTTCTCGTTGATTTTGACCAACTCTTGACCGTTGGCTTCAATGCTGTAGCAGTTGCATCCAGCATTCCAACGAACTGCGATCGCATTTGCATCTACGTTGGCCCGATTGAGTTGATTCAACTGAGCTGCAACCGCTGTAGCCCGCCAAATTGGATTATTTTCCATCTCCAATTCATTGGATGCTGTATTCAGTTGCTTGCTCACCTCTCGTTGGTCAGAATTCTGCATTCTGTCTAGTGAATCCTGAGAGCGAGACGCTACTTTTGGTTGAAGAGCCGCTACTTCACCCACCTTTGTTTCCTGGGCCGTCGCTGGGCGAGAACCCAAGAAAGTGAGGATAGGAATATCGCGGACATAGAGTGTTGCTACCTGACGCCCTGCTAATTCGTGGGCACGAATTTTTGCAACGACTTCTGCTTGTTCTACCGCTGTTGCGATCGGTGACTGAAATTCCCCTACCTTAACAACTTCTTCGGGTTGAACAGAAGGCTGTTCTGAGATTGAGGTTGCTGCTACCGACTGCACTTGGGCGGCAGGAAGTTTACCTTCAGAAACTTGGTCAAGCATTCTAGCTTGTTGAGCTTGACCCGTTGTTGCCGTACCCAGGGTTGTCATCAGAAGAGTTGCGCCGAGGCCACTCCAAATTCGTTGATTCATACGTCCGTTGTCAAAAGCTATTTGGAATTCGAGGTTTTGCTTTGCTGGTTGTTCTATGGGAAAAACACCAATTTACGATCTAACTCGTACTCGTTCCGGTTTCGCTCTGTTGTCTTGAACTGCAACAGACTAACATGAACTTCTAGGTTTGGGGATCAGGGATCTTGGGAAGTCAACAGCAAAATTATCAAATCTTAAAATTCAAATTTTGCTTGAAACGTCTATATTACAAGCCTTTGCGCTTTTTTCCTTGTTCCGGAAATTTTTCAAAAATTTATTAAAAATTTACACAATTAGTCTAGACTTTATGAATAGGCATTTATCCGTTCCATCCGCCTCTAGCCAGTGGAGGGTTGTAGGTTTAAAAATTTGTTAGCGAAGCAGGACGTAGTCCAGGTTTAAGGTTTAAAACTTTTAACTGACCAACTTTCAGCTCAAGCAGGCTTCTCAGGTCAACTCTTCTCATTTCCTTCTAACTCGTCTACGTCCAAACCTACATGCAACCTGTAAAATACATCCTGCCCCCCTAGCTCAAAACCCTTGTTGTTGTCTGATGGATTATAAAGAAGCCGGTGTCGATGTTGAGGCAGGCCGAGCATTTGTAGAGCGAATTCGCAACCTGGTACAAAGTACGCATCGACCTGAAGTATTGGGTGGATTTGGCGGCTTTAGTGGCTGCTTTCAGCTACCGATGGGGTATCGGGAACCTGTTTTGGTTTCTGGAACCGATGGTGTTGGTACAAAGCTAAAGCTTGCTCAAGACCTCAACTGCCACGATACGGTGGGAATTGACCTGGTAGCCATGTGTGTCAATGATGTCTTGACTTCTGGTGCCGAACCGCTATTTTTCCTAGATTATTTAGCCACTGGCAAGCTCAATTCTGAACAACTCACTCAGGTTGTTGCGGGTATTGCTCAAGGATGCCGTCTTTCTGGATGTGCCTTACTAGGAGGGGAGACCGCAGAAATGCCCGGTTTTTACCAGCCAGGAGAATATGATTTAGCTGGATTCTGTGTGGGAATTGCGGAAAAGAGCCAATTACTGGACGGTTCTCAGGTAAAAGTGGGAGATGTGGCTATTGGTTTAGCGAGTCAGGGTGTTCACAGTAACGGCTTTAGTTTGGTACGTAAAATCGTCCACGAGTCTCCACTTATCGCTCGTTCTTCTGAAATGGGTGTTGATGTCACCCAGACAAAGGACAATCGTATCCAGAACTGGAATATTCGCCCAGAAATGCTAGCGGGTCAGAGTTTGGGTGAAGTTTTCTTAATGCCCACTCAGATTTATGTCAAACCCATTCTTGAAGCCCGCCGCACTGGTCTTGAAATTCATGGTATGGCTCATATTACAGGTGGCGGTTTACCCGAAAATCTTCCCCGTTGCCTGGGTGAAGGTCAATCCATTCAAATTAAACCTGACAGTTGGGTCATCCCTCCAGTCTTTCAATGGTTGGCTCAAATGGGTCAAGTGAGTCCTGAAGCAATGTTTAATACCTTTAACATGGGTATTGGTTTCGTGGTACTGGTACCGCCTGAGCAGGTTCAACAGGCTCATCAATGCTTTGAGTCACAAGGTATTTCTGCTTATCAGATAGGTGAGGTGATTGAAGGGGTCGGTGAAGTTGTTGGCATCCCTCATTAAGGATTCATAACGCTTTATATAGCAAAAGGCTCCAAGGCAGGAGGTAGAAGGCAGAAGTTTTTTTACTGGTACATGATCGTTTGGGCTGTTCAATCTGTCCTAAACTTTATGGCGGTAGCTATAGGTAATTTTTCTCAGTACATCCTTTGGCAACCCCACGTTTTTCAAGCGTGGGATTCTTTTGTTCTCTGCCTTTGTAATTCTGTCTTCTGAAATAGCAAGTTGTGAGATTTGTATCGAAGAGGTTAATTCTTTTTTAGAAAATCTTCTTGAACTCTCAATTTGCTTTTTTTAGTGTTAATTTTTCTTAGTGCAAGAAGGCTCAAAGACAGGGAGCTTCAAGGTAAGCTTTTTAAGCTTTATCACGCGTGGGAAATTTCCGCCACGCTGTACTATTAATATTTTTTGTTTTAATTCAGATTGCTAGTAAAACCCGCCTGTGGATTCAGGACCAAGGCGGGAACTTTGCTAGGATTTCCGAGCTAAAGCTCGGTTGGAACTGCCATAGCGCTTTACTACATCCGAGATAATATCATTTTTTTTTAAGAATTGCTAGCGTTTGAGAGTTTAAAAAAAATTAATCGATTGACCATCTCACTCATATCAAATCGCTTTACCTAGTCCAATTTAAGTTGAGTTTATCCAGAATCAAACAAAAATTTCTATCATGATTTTTTCATTTAAGGGCTAATCAACTTAACAACTTGCCCAACAATAAAAGGTACTAAACTCATGCCTATAATCAAACCCCAGCCTGAACCGACGCATCAAATGACTCAGAAAGTCCTAGCTCGGCGGATACATCCAGAATATTCAGGATTTCTGTAGAGGAAAGAGTCCAAGGTTTTTCGGGAAGCTCCGCCATGATTGCACCTGTCGTGA
>CBKWLJ010000386.1:0-9237 GCA_966675205.1 uncultured bacterium | reverse complement strand
ATTTTTACTTCGATGAGCGGCTCTATCGCTCAGAAGATATAGAGTGTTGGCTACGAATGGCGATTCAGACAGACTGGCAAATGGAAGGCCTTTCTGAAATACTGACGTTATATCGGGTCAATTCAACCGGGATTTCCGCTAATTTATACAAACAGCTAGAATCCCACCAACAAATATTGGACAAAATTCGCTCTTACGCTCCTGAGCTACTTGCGCGATGGGAAAATTTGTCGATGGCTTATCAGTTAAGGTATTTAGCTCGTAGAGCTGTTACGCTCAAAGATGGTGCAGCCGCTATCGATATGTTTAATCGCTCTGTAGTCACTGACTGGCGCATTCTCTTTGAAGAGCCACGTAAAACTCTGATAACTGGAGGCGCTGCTTATTTACTATGGCTCATTCCTGCGTCTGTTTATCATCGCATCGAGAACCTAGCTTTAAAAGTCACAGGAAAAACACAAGGTAGCCACCTACCAAAAAACCAATCTCAGATATTTACTCAAGTTGTAAGTCCTGAAGGTACCCCACCTTGACTGAGGGAAAATAAGTCAATACATTAGAGGATCTGTTTTGAGTTCCTTGGGAACTCTTCTTTTAGACTAGACTGTCAGTCTTTGCTGAAAGCAAGAACCTGTTGTAAACTTGCATACGGTTCTTTGGATTCGCTCTTCCTTAAGACTCCATCTTTTTATAGATGGGGTCTTTTTGAAATTTTAGACTTTGACTTTCTTTCCTTGAGTAAAGAGCCTATGCATCTAAATACCCTGGTAAAAGAATAAAACTTTACGATAAAGATATTCCTCTATCTTTGGGTAGAATTTGTAAAAACTATGCTACATTACAATGATCAGAGTTTATGTGATTATGCCGCTTCACGGTATTGCGCGATGCATCGCTGCTGCTGATGATGACAAGTATACTCCTGTCCTAAAAAGCAGTTCATACATTAATTCAAATGAAAAAAGTTTCCGTAATCCTTCCAGTTTACGGCGTTGAGCAATACATAGCTGCAACTGTTGAATCCGTTCTTGGACAAACCTACAAAAATTTCGAGTTTCTGATTGTTGATGATGGTTCACCTGACAAAAGTATAGAAATTTGTCGTCAATTTAAAGACTCTCGGATTAAAATCATTCATCAAAAAAACCAGGGGGTTTCTGCTGCCAGAAATACAGGAATTAGTCAAGCCCAAGGAGAATATTTAGCTTTTATCGATGGGGATGACCTTTGGGTTCCAGAAAAGCTAGAAAAACACGTTAAGTACCTGGAAACTTTCCCCAAGGTGGGAGTGAGCTTTAGTTATTCTGCGTTTATCGACCAAGCAGGAGTTCCCTTGGGAATCTATCAGACAGCCGAAACAGAGAATATTACTCCCTTCTATATTCTTCGCCGTAATCCAGTGGGGAATGGCTCAACTCCAGTGATTCGACGGGAGGTTTTTGAAGCGATTAGATATCAAGAAACGGTTGATGGTGAACTCAAAGATTCCTATTTCGATAGGCAGCTCCGCAACATGGAAGATGTGGAATGTTGGCTGCGGATGGCGATTCAAACAGATTGGAAGCATGAGGGAATTCCGGAACCCTTGACTTTATATCGGGTTCATCCACAAGGACATTCAGCCAACTTGCTCAACCACATGAAATCGGTAGAGCAGGTGATTGACAAAACACGCTCCTATGCTCCAGAGATTATTGCTCAATGTGAGAATCCAGGTCGTGCTTATCAACTGCGGTTTTTATCACGGCGAGCGGTTTCGATGAGAAATGGCTCACTTGCAGCAGAACTTTTTCATAAGTCTTTAGCCTCCTATTGGCGCATTGTGCTGGAGGAACCACGCCGCACAATATTAACGGGGGCGGCTGCTTATCTACTTTGGCTTTTACCCCAAACCTTTTACACTCAGCTTGAAAGTCTAGGATTGAAGATCACAGGCGCTAACCAAAAGCGGCGGATTCAACAGGAGCATACAGAACAGTTAGCATAAATACAGCAGCTTTCTGGGTGCGATGAGTAATCTCAATGAGTAATCTCATATTTGAGTGGCTGGCGATCGCAAAACCATTTCTCCTGATATTCGTTATCCTCCTGGTAGGACTGGTCTTGGGATATGTCCTCTCTAATTGGATTGATCGGTCAAAAATTCGCGATCGCCTTTTATGGAGTCGAGTTCTCCGCTTTACCTTGATTGCCTTAGTGGTTGCGATCGCACTTCAACAACTCAACGTCGCTAGCTGTAGCCTTAAATTAGCACCTAGACCGATCAGAGCAGCCTTTACCACAGATTACAAAACCAATGTCCCCCTCGGCCAAGCCAATGTCGCTATCGGTGGAGGGGGATATGTTACAGGAATCTACTTGCATCCAAAAGCTAAAGATCTAGCCTATATCAGAACAGATATTGGCGGTTTCTACCGCTGGAATGCCGCACAAGAGCGCTGGATTCCCTTAACCGATCACTTCCCCATGCAACAGAGTAATTATTATGGGGGAGAAGGGATAGCGCTTGATCCAAACAATCCAGACATCGTTTATATTGCTGCCGGGAAATTCTCTGCCGACTGGTGGCCGCACAAAGGAACTATCTTCAAATCCAACAATCAGGGACAAACCTGGAAAAAGCTGAATATAGACGTAAAAATGGGCGGCAATGAAGAGTTGCGCTGGGCGGGAGAGCGATTGGTCGTCAATCCTTTCAATTCTAAAATGATCTTCTTTGGCTCCCGCTCTGATGGGTTATGGAAGTCATCCAATGCTGGCGAAACGTGGACTAAAGTTACTTCGTTTCCCGGCAAGCTAAAATCGGGAATTGGGATTGTAGGCATTGTATTTGACAAAGAAGTGCCCGGTTTAATTTATATCAATGCCTATGAAGACGGAATTTATCGCTCCACGGATAGTGGTAGCACCTGGAGCAAGATACCGGAAAGTCCGACAAGGGCTATGCGTATGGCTGTCTCTAGCGACAGTACTTTATATGTAACCAGTGAAACCAGCCCTCAAGTTGTGAAATATGTGAAAGAAGCTTGGCAAAATATCACACCTAAAAACTCCCAAGCGCCCTATAACGGATTGAGCATTAACCCAACCAACCCCAATGATGTACTGGTTAGTACAAGGGAAAAATCAGACGATACGAATATCCATCGCTCTTTAGATGGGGGAGCTACATGGACAGAACAAAAACGCTCAAAGGATAATACTGTTCCTTGGTGGTCGAATTATATGCTCTCTAATCCGGCAATATCCACCCTTGAATTTGACCCCAACGTTCGAGGAAGAGTTTGGTTAACGGATTGGTATGGAATATGGCGAACCGATGATATCAACACAAATCCTAGTGTATGGACTAACTCTGTCCAGGGACATGAAGAAACGGTCATATTTACCTTAGTTTCACCGCCTAGTGGGTCTCTATTGGTGAGTGGCATGGCGGATGTAGATGGGTTCTATCATGACAACGGATTGGATACTTACCCCTCTGAAAGACTTGGCGCAAGTGGGCCTGACTTCCAAGACACCTACAGCATTGCCTACAGTGCAAGTAATCCCCTCCGAATGGTGCGCGTCGGCGGCCAGCGGTGGAACAATACCTACACGGGAGCGACTTCAACCGATGGTGGTCGGACTTGGAAGGAATTTGCCTCATTTCCAAAAGACAAAATGCCGATGCGCGTGGCTGTCTCAGCGACTAATCCAGATGTGTTTGTTGTAACGACGAGTGGCTCTCAGGCGTTGTATACCACTAACGGCGGTGCTTCTTGGAAGCAAGTTAAAGGATTACCGGATGGCATTGGGGGGCCGTGGAACTGGTCTTTACCCTTGGCGGCAGATCCCCTAGATGGTGATAGGTTTTACTACTATGCCAAAGGCAAAATCTACCTAAGTACTGATGGAGGCGCATCTTTTACCTTAGTGAATGAGTCATTGCCTACGGAACATTGGCACTCTCTTAAAACAGTTCCGGGAAGAAAAGATGAACTTTGGCTTGCTGTTGATGGGGATGGATTGTATCGCTCCACCGATGCAGGCAAGACTTTTTCTAAAATTTCTAAAGTAGAAAAAGCGTATTTGTTTGCATTTGGGAAACCAAAGACGGATAGCGCCAGTCCAGCATTATATATGTATGGAAAAATTGCCGGAATGGGTGATGGAATCTTCAGTTCTTTAGACCAAGGAAAAACTTGGACAAGAATTGGCGATCGCTCCCGACCCATTGGTAATGACCCTACTGTGATGGAGGCTAGTAAGCAGCAATTCGGTCTCGTTTTTATTGGTACTAATGGCCGGGGTATTTATTACGGAACTCATTAGGTTCATTTCCCGACTAAAAGTATAGGAAGTTCTCCGTCTTGATTAGCTATTTGCCATTTGTAATACCAAGGACAAATGACACAGAACTAAAGACAAAGATAGTGAAGCATCTTTCCTGCCACTCCTGCTCATGAGGAGGGTTGCCCTGCCACTTTTTTGTGAACAAGGTAGTTGAATAGCAATAGAAACATCGATGGTACTAAAGAAGCTTAACTTGCGAAAGCGTCAGCTAGTTTACACGATCGCTGCTCTGGCTTTACTAGGCATTCCTAAATTGGTTCTTTCCCTTGAGCAGCCACCTGAATTTAACTGTCCTGTAGGGGATTTGCTTCCGTTAGAGCCTGATACTTATAAAACACATCCCACCAAATTGATGGTCAAGCCTTGGCGTGGTCAGCATAATGTGTATGCTATTTTTATGATTCCCAAGGGGTATAAACCGGGTCGGTTGGGTGTGTTAGATATTAAGGATGTTGCCAAATATGAGCAGCCTGTATTTTCTGAGGGAAAATGGCATGACGGAGTACAGGCAAAACCGGGATATTACCTAGTAAAAGTTTTTGTGAAAACACGGGTGGCTCTCAAGTGGACTGCCAAAGGGGATTTTAACTCATTGAGACAACCCTGTAACTGGACGCTGACGTATTCAAAGAAATAGTTGTCTTACATGGGGGCATGGGAAAAGGTAAAAGGGGAAGGGGAAAAGGGGAAAGGGTAAGGAAGTTTTATCAATTCCCAGTCGAAGGCATTCATAACAGCCTCCTGCCTTTTGCCCTGGAGCCTTTTTTGGTCAATCAATGAGGTTCGATCAGGTGTACTTTAGTGGGTGTGTGATCTATCTCAGCACGCCTCATGATTCAGAGCCTAACCGAACCCAATACTCCGAGAATCTGCCTCTACCTCGATACTGCCGACACTACTCAATGGCAAAATTGGCTGCCAACGGGTTTGTTTTACGGAGTGACGACAAATCCGCTTTTGCTAGAGCAAGCTCAGGTTGCTTGTTCTGTTGAGCAGTTGAAGGATTTAGCTAGACAGGCATTAAGTTGGGGAGCGAAAGAAGTCCAGATTCAGACTTGGGGAACTTCAGTAGAGGCGCTGGTAAAAACAGGTAAGCTGTTGGCTGCCATTGACGATCGCATCGTTGTTAAAGTACCCATTACTCAAATCGGTACTCAAGCGGCTTCCCAGATGATTGCACAGGGAATTCGGATTACCCTCACGGGAGTCTACGCCGTCCATCAAGTGCTGATTGCGGCGGCGGTGGGAGCAGATTATGCGGCTCCTTATTTGGGTAGAATTAATGACTTGGGGCGCAATGGACGCGAGGATTTGGTGGCAATGCAAAAAGCGATCGCTGGTGTGGGGAGTGACACCCGAATTCTTGTTGCCAGTATTCGCAGCATTGATGATATTACGTATCTAGCAACTCAAGGACTCGATACGTTTACCTTTCGAGAAGCGATCGCTCAAGCCTTTTTCGATGTTGGTGCTACGAATCAAGCGGTTGCTGATTTTGAGCAAGCGGCTGCTCGCATGGGAGGATAGGAATTTGGAATTCGGAATTCGGAAGTCGTAATTCGGAATTAAAGACCGATTAGAGTTTTCGATAACTATAGCAGTCCTAGATGTAAGGTAAGAAAAATTAGCCACAGATGCACACAGATAAATGATGTAGTTCGTACAATTTATCTAGGATGGCTATATCAATTACGAATTGTTAATCAGGTTTTGTGCGATCGCTTTTAATCAATTTTTGCTCCTATTCTCCCGGTGCTGTGGGCTGATCGTTGATAGATGACTGCTTCAGTTTTCGAGACTCCAACCAATTAGGAACTACAAACCAGGCAATCACTAAAAACAGAGCAATGATCGCAAATTTAGCCACCCAAGAGATAAGTTCCTCTAAAGGTATCAGGCGTCCTAGAAAGAACGATAACGTCACCATCACCGACGCCCAAACCGTAGCACCCGCTAAGTTGAACAACATAAATTGTGGGAACGGCATTTCAACGATTCCCGCCATTGGACTGGCTAGAATCCGCAAAAATGCAATAAACCGTCCGAAAAAGACAGCTCTCCCCGCATTCTCACCAAACTCGGTTTTTGCTTCTGTGAGTTGCTCTTCACTAATGCGAAACAAACGTCCCGCTCTTAGCAACAAAGCCCAGCCGCCTAGCCTACCAATCCAGTACCCGATAGCGCTACCAGTGACAGCCCCCATACTTGCTATACCCAGTACCAGCCAATAATCGAGTTCTCCGCTACCTGCTAGAAAACCGCCCACTAAGGTAATTGTTTCTCCCGGTACGGGAATGCCTAAACTTTCCAGGGCGATTCCCAGAAAAACAGCTAAGTAGCCATACTGCTTAGCGATTTCCTGGATCGTCTCCAGTGACAGAAACTCAAAAGACATCCAGTTTAGCCTTTACAAAAATTCATCACCGTTCTCATCTTGGCGCGATCGCAGGAAGTGTGTCAACGCATTAGCGCTAAGGTCAGCGCTTGGTTGGTCACGCTCCCGGAAAAACACCCAAGTGTAACTAAATTTTAACAATCCAAGCGCTGGAATCGGTAAACTCAACACATTCAAGTGGGTACCAATTCACCTGGACGCAGCTTCGCCCACTTGCCAGTCTCTTGCTTAAAGCTCTGGCAACCAACTACATCCCACTCCATTTCCACGTAATCTTCACGAGGACGGATATTGACATTGATAGTGGGTTCAATTGCCTCGAAATCGGGAGATTCCGTCAAGTGAGGCACCTCATGCTGAGTTTCCACTGCATGGTAAGTGGTACACCGATCTACATAGTGGCAGTTAACGCAAATACACATTGCACAAACTCCAAGTTCTTTTTGTCACTCTAGCTTAGGCAAGAACTATATTGACTAGCATTTGGGTGGATTTTTATGTACTTGACCAACAAATTGGAGTAGAAAAAGACAACACCTTCATGACCATCGAAGATGAATTGGCAAAATGTAGACATCGCTTCCTATGTTCTCTCTCCCAAAAATTGGCCATTTAGCCCAGAATGGCTACCTCCAGAAGCTTGCTTAGTAGGAGGGGTAGTACGGGATGCGTTACTGGGACGACGAGGTGAATATCTAGATTTAGATTTTGTTTTACCAACTGATGCTGTACCGACAGCACAAAAGCTGGCGAAGCATTACAAAGCTGGGTTTGTAGTCCTTGATGCCGAGCGGCAAATTGCTAGAGTCGTATTCAACGAGGCAACCGTAGATTTAGCCCAACAAGAAGGCGAAAGTCTAGAGACTGATTTGCGGCGGCGGGACTTTACCATTAATGCGATCGCTTACAATCCCCATACTCAAGAATTCATCGACCCACTTCAAGGCAGAGCAGATTGCGATGCAGGCATCATTCGCATGGTATCGCCGGAAAATCTGCAAGATGACCCGTTACGATTACTCAGAGCCTATCGGCAAGCCGCTCAACTCGGTTTTCAAATCGAATCGACAACTCATTTAGTGATTCGCCAGCTAGCCCCCTTGCTCGCTCAGGTGGCAGCAGAACGGGTACAAGTTGAGTTGGGTTATTTACTGAAATCTTCCTCAGGCACTCACTGGCTACAAACCGCTTGGGAGGATAATTTGTTACAAATTTGGTTTCCTGATGCCACAACTCAACGGGTGGCACAAATGACAGCCGTAGATGGTGCAGCCGTTGTGTTAACAGAAACATGGCCTGCACTTAAGGAGGAACTGCAAGCCCCCGTAAGCGGTAAAACAGCCTCTTTGCTCAGTCTGGCTAAGCTTGTATGTTTATTGCCATCAGTGCCAGCAGCCGCTGAGGAACAGCTATTGCAGCTAAAGTACAGCCGCGCTGAAATTCGCATGGCAGTTAAGGCGATCGAACACTTACCCCAACTGCTTTCTTATAGCCACTCTCCAATGCCCATTAGGGAGCAATACTTTTTCTTTCAGAATGTTGGGGGTGTCTTTCCCGCCGTAGCACTACTTGCTGTAGCTGCTGAAATGCCTGTAGATGAGATTACTCCTCTGATGGAACGGTATCTGACTCCAAACGATCCAGTCGCTCATCCAATTCCACTAGTTACAGGCAAAGATTTGATGCGATCGCTGAATCTACCCGCCGGGCCACAAGTCGGTCAACTGCTCACCGCTATTGCCGTGGCACAGGCCGAGCGGAAAATTTCCACACCTCAAGAAGCCTTAGAATTAGCTGCTCAAATTCTTGACACTCAATGAAATATACAACATAAAGGTGAAAGGCTATTTCCGAGAAAGAGGGAGAACATTTGAGATGAAATTTAGTTATTCAACATTTGTACAAATAGTAATAGCAGCTACTTTTAGTGTTAATTTTCTTGATCTCTCAATTACAGCCGCGAGAGCTGAGGCACCAGCGTTGAATATCACCGAATACGAATTAGATAGTAATAATGTGGAAGAGTGCGTCAATGCTGCTGAAAGTGTGATGAAAGAAGCAGGTTTTCAAGACCTCGAAATCAGCCAAAGAGATGTGTTTGTGACTACTGAAGATAGCTCAGTTGAAATGTACTGTGTGCGTGATGGCAAGACTCTAATTCTAGTACTCTCTGGGTCAAATCCTAATGAGTTGCAAGAAATACAAACGACTCTGGATGAAAGACTTTTAGAGGAATGAATTTGGACTTCTTGTATATAAGAAAGAACTTGTAAAGGCAGAGAATGCAAAGTCACGCTTCGCTGTAATTCCTAGTATTTAATTCGTATTTTGTATTTTTGACAGCATGTAAAAGCCAGGGATTAGCAACTGTTTCCACTATCTAGTTGTTTCTTCCATAAAGGAATTAAGAGGCAAGAAACCGAAAGAAATGAATTACGAATTACAAACTTTGAATTATGAATTATCCATTTGTACTCTCTACCTTACAGGATACGCAACGGATATTT
>CBKWLJ010000385.1:0-9258 GCA_966675205.1 uncultured bacterium | reverse complement strand
CCGAAAACTGCTAGAGTTCAACCACCAGCTAATCTCCCTGAAGCTTTAGATAATTAATCAGTAAACAACCCTAATCGTGTCTCCCATCGGGCATTTCTGCTCCTGTCAAAATTGCTTTTTTAAACTGAGCTGGTTGAAAATTCTGTGCTCCACGCAGCCGTGCTTCACTTAGATCTGCATTAGTCAAATCTGTAAGAGATAAACTTGCTCCACCTAAATTTGCCTTGATGAGGTTCACATCGCTTAGGTTTGCTTGATTTAGGTTCGCACCAGCGAGGTTTGCCTCCCTGAGATTTGCCGCCTTTAGCCATGCCTTGCTGAGGTTTGTACTACGCAAATTTGCTCTACTTAGGTTGGCTTCACTCAAGATAGCTCCGCTCAAGTTAGCTTCACTCAAAGTTGCCCTATATAAATTTGTCTTGAGTAACGCTGCTCCACTTAAGTTTGCTTTACTCAAGTTAACTCCATTAAGGTCTACTCCACTGAGCTTCACTCCACTCAATTGCGTCGGGAGTTTTGCTCCATTTAGATTGGACTCCCTTAAATCTGCGTTAGTTAAAATGGCATTGCTTAGATTAGCTGTATTCAGATTGGCTGTCTTTAAGTTTGAGCTACTTAAATTTGCCTGAGTTAAATTGGCATTACTTAAATCTGCTTCTGATAGATCTGTCTGAGGTAACTGAGCAGCAGTTAAGATAGCTCCACCTAGATTTATTTTGCTCAACTGTGCCCCACTTAGATTTGCATGAGACAGATTGGCTTTGCTTAAGTTGGCTTCACTCAAGTCTGCTCCTCTTAGTTGAGCATAACTTAGGTCGGCTCCACTCAGGTTTACACCATTCAGTACCAATCCAGTTAAATTTGCACGTTGCAGGTTTATCTCACCAAAATCTCTTTCCCCATCAGCATATCGGCTCAGAAGTTCATCAATATTCATATTGTTTGATTCTCAACACCCACTCCTGTATTGATTACTTTGTTTCCATCCAGTTTTGCCCTGCATGAACATCAACGACTAAAGGAACACTCAACTCAACAGCAGATTCCATTGTTTCCCTAATTTTTGGCTGCAATTCTTCCCACTCATCTGGAGGAACTTCAAACACCAATTCATCATGAACTTGTAAGAGCAAACGTGCCTGATAGTTCTGCAAAAGCTTATGCACATTCACCATCGCAATTTTGATGATGTCAGCACTTGAACCTTGAATAGGAGCATTAGCCGCTGCTCTCAACAAACCCGCATCATATTGATCGAGTCTTTTGAGTTTATCTAAGTCAATATCCTTGGGATCGCTGCCTTTGAGGTTGCGAAGAGTGGAGTTGTTGAAGTTGAAATAGCGGCGGCGTCCTAGAAGGGTTTCAACATAGCCTTGTGCGATCGCTTCTCGTTGTAACTTCTGTAAGTACTCGAAAACCTGGGGATAGCGCTGGTTAAACCGCTCAATAAACTTCTTCCCTTCAGTGGCACTTACCCCAGCTTCCCGTGCAAAGCGTTGTGCCCCCATCCCGTAAATCACACCAAAGTTAATCGTTTTACCTAAACGCCGCTCATCGGGTGTAACCGTTTCCTTTTCAAACAGTAACCTTGCCGTTACGGTGTGAACGTCCTCTTTGTTCTGATAGGTTTCAACAAGCACTGGCTCTTGGCTGAAGTGTGCCAAGATGCGTAATTCAATTTGAGAATAATCGGCTGCTGCCAACAACCAGCCCGATTCTGGAATAAACGCTTTACGAATTTGCCGACTAAAGGCAGTACGAATGGGAATATTCTGCAAATTGGGATTAGAAGATGATAAACGCCCGGTACTTGTTGCCGTCTGGTTGAAATCGGTATGCACTCGATGCGTATCTGGACGTACTAGTGCGGGTAGTGCATCTACATACGTCGATTTCAACTTCGATAAAGTTCGGTGTTCTAAAATGGCATCAATAACCGGATGGTCGCCAGAAAGTTTTTCTAAAGTAGCAGCATCCGTAGAGTAGCCTGTCTTAATTTTTCGCGATTTTCTGCGATCGAGCTGAAGTTTTTCAAACAACAACTCGCTCAACTGTTTGGGAGAGCCTAGATTAAATGTTTCTCCAGCGACCTCATAAGCATTTTTCTCAATTGCATCTAAGTCTTTTTCTAGCTTTTTCGAGAGTTCTTGTAAATAGGGGATGTCAACACGGATACCCTTATATTCCATATCTGCTAATACAGGTTCTAAGGGCTGTTCTACCTCTAATAAAAGCTCATGCAGCCTGGGAAATTCCTGTAGTTTTTCTTTAATTTTTGGAACCAATTGGAAGGTAGCATAGGCATCCATTCCACAGTAGTTCGCGACTGTTTGAACCTTGAGGTCAGCAATGGTTTTTCCCTTGGCAATATCTAAATCTTTATAACTTTGGGGCTTGATTCCATCCAAGTATCGCTCTGCTAAATCATTGAGGTTGTGGCTTTTTTCTGGATCGAGGATGTAACTCGCCAGCATTGTATCGAAAACCACCCCCTTCAACTCGATCCCCTGACAGCGCAGAACTAAGCGATCGAATTTGGCATTTTGCAGCGATTTGGGATAATCCTCGCTCTCAAGAATCGGGCGCAATGCTTCCAAAACAATGTCTCTCTTTAAGTTGCCCCCATCTGTATGACCGATAGGAATATAAGCAACTTCCGCATCTGCTTCAGTTCCCCCCCTTACCAAGGGGGGGTTAGGGGGGGTAGGGACAAAGCAGCAACCAATCCCCACTAATTGAGCGTCTCTTGGCTCTAATGCGGTCGTTTCCGTATCCCAAGCTACAGGGATTTCAGGGTTAGTAGAGTTTTGTAGCTGCTGCACTAACCAGTCGAGTTTTTCTTGTGTATTGATAATGTGAGGTTGAATCTTAATTTGAGGAGATTTCTCCTGCTGTGCTGCTTCCGTTTCCTCGGCAGTCCAAAATGAAAGGTCTGCGTCTTCTAGTTCTGAGTCAGGGAATGCAGCAGATTCTGCTTCTACAGATTCCGCTTGTGGAGGTTTGGGATTTTTCGCTTCTACAGCAGTTCTGCCGCCAAAAATCTGCTGGAGTTGGTCAATTTTGCCCAAAAATGATTTGAACTCTAACTGTTCTAACAGGGGTTTGAGAACGTCGGTATCAAATCCCTCTAGTTTGGCATCTTCTAATTTAATGTCTACTGGTGCCTCAAAGGCTAGCTGAGCGAGGTAGCGGGAGTGCTCAGCCTCTGCTTTCCCTTCTTCCAGTTTTCTCTTGGTAGCCCCTTTAATCTGGTCTAAAGAGGCATAAATTTGTTCAAGGGAGCCATATTCTGAGAGTAGTGCGATCGCAGTTTTTTCTCCAATTCCCCTGACCCCAGGAATGTTGTCTGATTTATCGCCACACAGCGCTTTGAAATCGACAACTTGGTTGGGAGTGATTCCCATTTTCTCTTTGACTTGCTCTGGGCCAAACTCAGTTGGGCCAGTCGAACGCCCTCCTTTCAAAAAATCTTTACTAAGATACAAAATACTAATTTCTTTTTGGGGATCGATTAGCTGAAATAAATCGCGATCGCCGGTTAAAATTTTGACTCGATACCCTTGTTCACTTGCTTGCTTGGCTAATGTCGCCAGAACATCATCCGCTTCAAAACCTGGAGACGTTACCACTGGCAAATTCAACGCCGCTAGCAACTGCTTAAGGTTTTCTAAATCGGGGATAAAGTCTTCCGGTGTATCGGGTCGGTCGGCTTTATAGGTATCATCCGCTTCGTGGCGAAAGGTCGGCAAGCTCAAGTCAAAGGCAACAGCCATCGATTGAGGTTGCTCTGATCCCATCACTTCTAGGAGGGACTTGATAAAGCCAAAACAAACACTCGTGGGAATTCCTGTCTTGGTTCGCAGTCCTCCATCTCGTCCCTTGGCGAAGGCAAAGAAGGAACGAAAGGCTAAAGAATGACCGTCAACCAGAATCAATAGCGGTTGTGCTGTCGGTGTAGAGTCGGCAGCAGGAGAGGGGTTAGAGGCAGGTGTGGATTGAGACATAGCCCCATTTTAGCTAGTTCCCTGCCGAGGACTCACAGGAAAAAGCAGTTGGATCTCCCCACCAACTGCTTACAAGTCACTGAGTAAAACTTGTCTACGGAAAAACTTGAGTGTTTGCTTCAGGGTTTGTGAGCAACAGAAGCTCTAATCTGCTCAAGAATTCCGGTAATAAGGCTAGATTTTGGTTGTATCTGTCTAGCGCTACAAAAGAATTCAGTTAAATTTTGGCTTGTTCTGAATGTACGGTCATAGACGAAAACTGGCTCTGGTTAAGGACAGTAGTGAAAATAACTTTTTCCTAACCTTATTTTTGTATCTTTGATAACCGCTTCTTGTCTATTAGTTTGGCAAGACTTATTAAAAACTTTATTCTTTTCCGGATTTATATAAAGTTTTGACGAAATCCCTTTCAGAACGAACTAGGTGCAAGGGCAAGCTTGATATGGGGCTAATGTAACCCGCGTCTATGTTTACCCTATCTCTAGTGAAGTTTTTGCTAAGTAGGAATACTTACTTATTTGTTCATGGTGAGCAGTTTGCTCTGTATCGACTTGATAGAAAAACCATACCTCAAGAAGGAAACTCTCAGTGCAGATTATCCGTCTTTTGGTTCAACCAAAATACTCACACAGAGGTATGGTCATTTTGTCAAACAGTTGTTACGATTCGTAATAAGACAGAGAGTATACGGTAGACTTGCTCACCGATACACAGCCCTCACCTTGGTCAGGGCGTCTGTGACCAAACCCTCTTTCCTGTATCTCTTACTAAGGAGTGAATTATGGAATTATCTTTGGAACAACAATTCAACATCCGCTCTTTTCAAACTCAAGTCGAAAAGATGAGCCGTGAGCAAGCGCAGGAATTCTTAGTGCAGCTTTATCAGCAAATGATTATGCGTGAAAATATGTACAAAGAATTTCTGAAGCACGAGTGGGGTCTAGGCCCAAACCCAATGTTTGAGTCGTAGTAGCCCGATGTATAGTGGGCGACCTCCGTCTCTTGCTCGGTTCCATGTGTCCGGAAAGGAGCTGGGGATGCTGGGGCGTCAACTCTTGTGTTTCATATCAAAGCAACAATCGCCTAGACTAGTTGATCGAACTGTATTTGGTACATTTTCAGTAACCTTTGCATTCATAGCGCCGCTTGCTGTTTGGAAACGCCTCAAGTAAAAGCAACGGATTTTTGAATAAGGGCGTCTGACAAAAGCGACTTCAATTAGCGTGAGACAGTGTCTTGGCTTTCTCCTTACATTTTAAGTTGGTCAAGCGGTGTTATAAAGATTCAAAGCCCAAAAGCCAGAATTTATCGATTCATTTCCCACCCAAGTTTTTTGGCAAAAGCAGCATCTAGCACTTTAGACGCAGATAAGGAGGCAAGTTGAGATGGTAGTGTTAGGAAAAAGCCATCCTCCCTGTATATGTTTCAGCGTTGCTTAATCTGCACCGATTTTTCTGACGGTTTATATCGGCTTGTGGAGTTTGTGCCCAGTTTAGCGGCTAGTGGCATCAAGCAGATCGTCTTTTTGCATAGTGTTCCTTTGTGGCAAGAGGGGGAAATCCCGCGCATTGATGAAGACGCTATAGATCAAGCCCGCAATCGCTTTCAGGAAAGGCTCAAAAGCGTTCCCGAAGGCATAGAGGTTAAATTCGAGGTTCCTTCTGGGCGTCCCATCGATACGATCCCCAAGTTTGCAAAGAGCTATCAGGCAGATGTCATTCTCATCGGTATGCCTATTCGCAGCTTGTTGCAAGAAAAGTTGTTTGGCAGTACCTCAGCAGGTTTGATGAGAGCCTGTTCAACCCCAGTGCTGACGCTACGACCGCAGTTGATTTCCACGTATACTTGCGAAGAACTAGAGTTGCGGTGTCAGCATCTATTCCGCTACTTGCTACTTCCTTACGATGGAAGTAACGCCTCGAAATATATGGTGCAACAGGTTAAGGAGTATGCTCAGAACCCCTCCAATCAATCACTGCAACAGTGTATGCTCATGTGGGTTGTGAGCGAAGGAGGTCGTCGAGAAGTACCGAAGGATTACCAAGTACAAGAAGCAAAAGAACAACTGAGTTCAGTCAAAGCTGAGTTGGAACAGTTAGGTTTGCAAGTGAATGCAGAGGTGCGACGGGGAAATCCTTATGAAGAGATTTTGGATGCAGCATTGGAGTTTGACATTACTGCGATCGCTCTCTCTTCTGATAATTTAGGTAAGCTAATTGAGTGGCCGGTGCGTAGTTTTGCTGGTGAGTTGATGCGCCGCAGTTGGCACCCAGTTCTGTTCTTTCCACCACGGCGATAATCTAAGTCCCCCTAGTGCATCAGCCCAGTTATCATAGATTTCATGGTGCTGGGCGAGGACTCTGGGGGCAGGGGAGCAGATTGCTGGTGGGATGGGCAGAAAAGTCTGTCTTTGATTATGCAAGTTAGAGGCCTAGCAGCTTACTATTTTTTTAACACAGAGGGTCGCAGAGGTTTTCGCAAAGAGTCGCAGAGTGTTTATGAACAATCTCGTCTTTGCAACAAATATCCTAATTAAGCTGAACTTAAAATTTCGTAAGTCGTAGTTCATAATTCGTAATTGAGGATGCTACGGCTCGCTGTGCTCGCTGATGCGGGGGATTTATACCAAGTTGCATTCATACGTAGCATATTCATTTTCTCCGCGTCCCCGCGTCTCCGCGTCTCCGTGTCAATCTCAGCTACTATCTTTGAACGCAACTCGGTATTAAACCTCAACTGAACGTGAGCGACTTGAGAAGTCGGGAAATTTAACCCTTCTTTAATTACGAATTACGTAGCTTGCTTCTCGCGATAGCGAGTATTCATAATTACGAATTATTGTTGAAATGCTTGACCTCTGGGATATCGCCGCTATTGATCAACACGCGCACAATTTGTTAACGGAATCATCTGCGAAGGGTTATCCTTATCCAGCAGCTTTTACCGAAGGTCATGAGCGCGAAATCATCAACCATCACGCTCGTTACAGTCTATTTTACCGTCGTAGTTTACGGGACATCGCTCAACTTTTGGGGTGCGAACCAGAGGAAGAAGCCATTGTTGAGCGTCGCCAAGAGTTGGGGTTAGAAAATTTGACACAGCGATGTTTTCAAGCATCGAAACTGAAGGCGATTTTTCTAGATGATGGCTTTTTACCCAATGAAATTCTCCCAGTGGAATGGCACGCACAATTTGTGTCAGTGCAGCGCATTTTGCGATTGGAATATCTTGCAGAAAATCTTTTAACACAGATAAGTGACTTTAACACCTTTCTAGAGCGTTTCCGTAGCGAAATTGACCCTCCACCGACTGGAGTAGTCGCGTTAAAAAGCATTGCTGCCTACCGCACAGGTTTGGATATTCAACGAACGTCAAGAGATTTCGCTGAACACCGCTTTTATCGGCTCAAGAAAGAAGCTCAAAATCAGCCAGTGCGTCTTGCGGACAAACCGTTAATCGATTTCTTAATAGCACAAGCCTTGGAAATTGCTGCGAAACACCGGATACCTGTACAATTCCACACAGGGTTTGGTGACCCTGACTTGGATTTGCGACTGAGTAACCCGCTTTGTTTGCGATCGCTCTTAGAAGAGAAATGCTTCCGTAATGTACTGATTGTCCTACTGCACGCTTCTTACCCTTACGCCCAAGAAGCAGGGTATTTGGCATCTGTCTATCCTCAGGTTTATCTCGATTGTGGGTTAGCGGTGCCCTTTTTGAGCGTTGCTGGGATGCGGAGGGTGATGCAGCAGTTGCTCGAACTTGCGCCGACGAGTAAGCTCATGTACTCCTCCGACGCTCACAATATTCCAGAGTTGTATTACCTGGGAGCAAAATGGGGACGCGAGGTACTCGCACAAGTTCTAGATGAGGCGATAAAAGATTCAGATCTCACGGCAAAGGAGGCAGAATCAGTAGCGACGGCCATTTTATGCGAGAATGCTCAAGCTCTGCACTGGTGGACTACGATGTAACCTGAAATCTTTTCTAACTCCGAAAAGAGGTACAGAGTGGTCAGGTTTTTCCAAAAAATCCCTTATCCAATCTTCTCTCGCCTATCACTGAGTTAGGGACAGGCAAGATGCCTATCCCACAAGAGTCCACTGTCATGTCCGATAAAACCCTTACGATATGCGTAGGTTGGGTTGAGGTACGAAACCCAACATTCATCAGCTTTGTGTCAACCTACAATTCGCAACTAATCAACCGGATATGATATAACTAGATATTTTTTTGCTTGGAAATGTCTAAATCAGCAGAGCACTGACAAACTGAAAGATACATGAAGCATTTGATTACTAGCCTCTCTGTTACATCAACGGCATCAAACATTTAAATTTCGTCGGTTCGATGCTTCCTGCTGATGTTTATGCGCGTTTTTGAGGCAAGAATATAATCAGCAATATTTTCAATTCAAAGACTCTAAGTAAGCATGAATGCCACCACCATAAAGTAGGTCTTTGATTTTGAGATTATAATAATTTTTTATTAGTGGATAATTGAAATTTTGTATATCTTTCGTTGGCTTAAATCCTGCTATTACAAAGTTGTATGTATCACCATCGTATATTTTATTTTTCATTATATCCCCTTGAATACAACTGAGCATCAATACACAGATTAAGAGTTTATTTTTATTAATGTCTTCTCGCTCAATTTTCCAATCAAGGTCACGAATCTTAGCTGAATTTGTTATATAATCATCACCTGTTATTTCATAGCCTTGCGGAAATCGATATAAAGGTATAGTTTTTACTTGTATACCAATATCATGTTTAGCAACTAAACGAAAATCAATTCCACCATCACCGTGCGGGTAAATTTTATAATCAACATCAGTAATTAAATTCCCTAAGCATCTTTTTACGGCTTCTTCACCAAGTTTACCAACGAAATAGTTAGCGTATTTATCTTTATCTCTATAAAGCAACTCATTTACATATACAGAATAACAATATTTATCAACCATTTCCTCACAGAAATGGTCTAATCTCATCCACTCACCCCACTCTAAATCAATTTGTATTAATTCACTATAGCCGAATTCAGTAAGATGTTTGTAATTTGATTCTGTTTCTGAAATACCGTGGAAACAGCTTAAATCAATGGGCTTATAATCTAAATAAAAAGAATCAATCAAAAAAGAATGTAATCTTTTGATAAAATACTCTTGTTGCAACTCTAGAATTCTCCGCCAGCTTGGTTCATTCATCGCCGTCATCTAATCGAGTAAGTATCTGCTTCTACTATAAAG
>CBKWLJ010000384.1:0-9295 GCA_966675205.1 uncultured bacterium | reverse complement strand
TTGGTGTCATAAACATATTTGATGCCGCCAAACTTATTGCGCTTAATCACACGACCTGATTCATCTAGGTCTAGCTTGCTGTGGGGATACCAAGTCTGCAACACCTCCTTAGAACCGGGTGTAAAACGGTGCGAGATCAGTTCAAAAGTCAGGTCGCAGTCAAAGTCAAGAGCTGCACTAATCTGATCAAACAATTGAGTGTAGTGATCTTCCCAATCCTCAATCGGCATAATTGGCGCAATCACCAACCCAACCGGATAACCGCCTCCACCCTGCTCACGCGGCAATGCCAACTTCCGCAATGCTCCCAACCGAGCAGCAACCGTCGCCGTACCCCCCTCCAAGCGACCGGATATCGGGGCGGCATTTACGCTTGTCCGACAGCGCGTATGTCGGTTATGGGGTAAAGTTAGCAGCTCATCAACCCCATCAAACTTGGAAACCCAACGTAGATAACCATCTTGGCGGGTGCCAAAGTAACGAATGCATTCAGCCAGACTGCCCGTAAGATGCTCAATCCCCAACGGGTCAGTGTAGCAACTCACCTCAAAAGAAGTCGCATTGCCAGAACGCTCGTAAGCAGCAAGGTTCTCGAGAATCTGGGGTAGGTTGGCAAAGGCGCGGATTACGGGTGGACCTTGTAAGCTACCAGCAAGATAGCAATATTGACAGTGTGCTGGGCAGCCTTCGGCTAGGTGAAACTGCCAATCAGCCGAAGGTGGAATCGGACTCAGCTTGAAGTGGCCCGGCGGTGCAGTCACAACCGCTAATGTGCGCTTAGAAATATCGTAAGTCTCACGATCGCTCTCTCCCCGCAACCCGGTCAATCGATTGCGCGGTAACTCCACGACAGGCAAATTGAGCGCCTGTACCCGCGAGAGTATCTGCTGTCCCCACGGCTCATCCAGAGCAGCAGGTGTAAACATCACACGCTCAGGCATCCACAATCGAGGTTTGGAGAGAGTAGTCGCTGCTGCGGGAACGGAAAGAGTAGGTGAAACCATAGGAGTCAATAAAGACAAAATCGGTTCTCCACACTGAAGGCTTCCTCTATTGTGGTTTCACCTAGACAGGGCAAAACCTTCCAAAATGTGGGGATTGCACCCTATTGGTGGTAGTAGTTACTCGAAGAATATTGAAGAAGACAGAAGGCTCTTATGTAATGGGAAAGTGTAGTCCCCGGATTACTTACCCCGGTTTCCTCCGATACTGATAAAACCTGGATTAACAGCAAAATACCTCACACCACAAGTCAGTTTTTTTCAAGAAACTCTACTTCAATGACCCTTGCCAGTTTTAGGTTTAATTGTGCCACTTGGTCAATTGTCTGCTTTTTTAGCTGAGTAAGCCCTGTAAATTGGCTCATTATTCCAATCACTACTATTCATTTTTCAAAGTTACACAATTGTGCCCTTGAAGCTCAACAAAAATTTTTATTGTTAAATTATCAAACCGGAACGCCACTCATTAAAAAAATCACCCAGCTTCCAAGGGATAAAAAACTATGTCAGAGACCAATGCATCTTTTATCAAAGTTATTTTCATGGTTCTTTTTGGAGCCTTATTCGCAACCAGTACGGTTATTTCCGACACTTGGAAAGATATCAATTCATCTGGCAATAACCAACCCGAAGCTTTAGCCCCCCAAACTGAGGTTTTACCTTAAGGCTCTAAAAAGTATCTCATCCACGCCGCATCGCTATGTTTTTGGTTGGCTTAGGTTTAACATCTTAGTATCGGAATGTCGTCTTTCCGATACTTGATTGTTTCTACATGGCCATTGATTTTCGCAATACTAACACTGTCTGGGCTTCCATCCTAGCGGAAACCTTAAAGCGCTTAGGCTTAACCACAGCTATCATCTGTCCGGGGTCCCGCTCAACCCCTCTCGCTGTCGCGTTTGCTCAACATCAGGGGATAGAAGCCATTCCAGTTTTAGATGAGCGTTCCGCAGCCTTTTTTGCTTTGGGCATCGCTAGAGCAACCAGTCGTCCTGTCGTCCTTGTTTGCACCTCAGGTACAGCCGGTGCCAATTTCTACCCAGCCGTCATTGAAGCCAAGGAAAGTCGAGTACCGCTACTCATCTTAACGGCTGACCGTCCTCCAGAAATGCGGGAATGCCATTCCGGACAAACCATTGACCAAGTTAAGTTATATGGCAACTACCCCAACTGGCAAGCTGAATTAGCGGTACCTTCTTTAGAAATGGGAATGCTGAACTATCTGCGGCAAACCGTCGTTCATGCTTGGGAGCGATCGCTTTTTCCCACCCCCGGCCCCGTCCACCTCAACCTTCCCTTCCGCGATCCCCTCGCACCCATACCCCAATTTGACACCCATACCCTACAGTCCCACTTTCAACCCGAAGATTTCTTCGCCAGTTGCCAGTCCATCCCAACAACCTTCAACCTACCTCTACTCTTCGAGAACGGCTACGCCGAACGGGGAACGCTGACGCTCCTTACGTCGCTACCGCTTCGCTATCGCGAACAACCTTCCAACCTTCCAACCTTCAACCTAATCCAACAATGCGAACAAGGCATCATCATCGCGGGTTTAGCTCAACCCCAAAATCCAAGAGAGTATTGTGAAGCGATCGCATATTTATCCCAAACGCTAAAATGGCCGGTACTCGCGGAAGGACTCTCTCCCGCCAGAAACTACGCCAACCTCAACCCCTACCTCATTTCCACCTACGACCTCATCCTGCGAAATCGTCAACTCGCACAACAGTTAACACCCAAACAGGTAATTCAAATTGGAGAACTACCAACCAGTAAAGAACTGCGAGCTTGGTTAGATGAAACTCAGCCTCAACGTTGGATCATCGACCCCTCTGACCACAACCTCGACCCCCTGCACGGGAAAACAACCCACTTGCGAATCACGGTAGAGCAGTTGGAGAAAGAGTTGAAGGTTAGAAAGTTGAAGGTTGAAGGTTCTCCAGAAGAAGAGTTGAAGGTTGAAAGTTTTCCAGAAGAAGAGTTGAAGGTTGAACAGTTGAAGGTTGAAAGTTGGGAAGACAATCTTCAACCTGCTAACCTGCAACCTGCCAACCTGCAACCTGCCAACCTGCAACCTGCCAACCTGCAACCTTCAAACCTTCAACCTTCAACCCCAACATACCTGCAAAAATGGTGTGAAACTGAAACTAAGGTAAGGGCAGCCGTAGACCAAAGAATGGCTGCAATGACTCAGCTATTTGAAGGCAAAACAGCTTGGTTACTGTCTCAAATGCTGCCACCGGAAACCCCCCTATTTATTGCTAATAGTATGCCAGCACGGGATGTTGAGTTCTTTTGGCAACCCAACAATCAGTGTATTCGACCCTTTTTTAATCGGGGGGCTAACGGCATTGATGGTACTTTATCAACTGCTTTAGGTATTGCTCACCGCCATCAAAGCAGTGTGATGTTGACGGGTGACTTAGCCTTGTTGCACGACACCAATGCTTTCTTATTGAACAACAAGCTAATAGGGCATTTAACCATTGTCCTGATCAACAACAACGGCGGTGGCATTTTTGAGATGTTGCCTATTTCCAAGTTTGAGCCACCCTTTGAAGCGTTCTTTGCTACACCCCAAGCTGTTAACTTTGCACAGTTGTGTGTAACCTATGGGGTAGAACACCACCTCATTCAGTCTTGGGAGCAGTTGAAGACGCTGTTAAACCCACTTCCTGAATGCGGTATCCGGGTTCTAGAGTTGCAAACCGATCGCAAAGCAGACACTAACTGGCGTCAACAGTTTCTAGGAAAATTTGCCGATGAGATTAGCAGTACTTAACTCTACCTTAACCAGTACCTTATCTTTCAATGGCTATGATTGAGACGGGGTGCAATATAGCTAAACTTTAATAGAAGACCTCCGTTTGGATTATGAATTATACCATTCATTCTGCATCCTTTTGAAGGTCTTTTAAGAAATAAGATTCACCAATCGCAGAGGAAGTTATGGAGTTGGAGTTAGGGTTAAAGTTACTACTCCAAGGGTTACCCACGATCGCAAAAATATTCATCGCTTTACAAGAAGAGAGGCTGCGTCAATTGAAGCAGCAAAAAGCGAAAGTCAGTCAAAAGAAGTTAAAACCCCCCGTTCACTGGGTTATTCCTCAAGAAAATCAAGAATTCCAAACATGGCGTTTTGAGCAAGAAAAATCACTCCAGCAACAATTAGCGGCTTACAACCGTGAAACGCAGTTAAATATCGCTACCTATCAGCGAGAAACGGCGTTGCAATTACCCGAGAGTCACAAAATTCTCGATCACTGGCCGTTAAGGTTATTTCCTTCTCAACTTTTAGGCTCTCATCATAACCCCCAACAAATCCCCTTACGCATTTTTTTATCACCCCCTCAAGTGCAGTCAGCGCGATTGAGCGAGATAGAACAAGCGCTACCTGAAATTGAACAAAATTTAGCGCAAAGCCTTGGGGAATTTTTGCACCAAAATTACCCCTTAACCAGTCAAGAAAGACCCACAGAGTTTTTAGCTGGGGCATGGGAAAATCAGCGCTTTCATCGAGAAGCGAGTATTAAGACATTGTTTGAGATGCTCAAATCTGAACCCACTTTGATTTTGGAATCAGAATTGGTGGGGGATGAGCTAAATTTTCGGATTGCCTACTGGGGGTTGGGGCAGCAAACCTATTGCTATCAAACCATTATCTCTCGACTGAATTACAGAGAATTAGTTTATAATTCCGCCAAAAAACGGGCTTTGAAGTGGAAAGAGACAGCAAAAAAACTCTTAGCCTGTGGTGAAAGTGCAGAAGATGTTAAAAAGCTGGGTGGAGACAAAAGCTTTAATCTAGAACTCTTGGAAAAAGAAGAGAAATGGCAACAACTTGGCATTGATACCAGCGAGCTAGCTCTCAACTATAAAGTCAAGAATAAAGATTTTGAAGCTCTCTCTCAACTTTTAATTAGCTGTCACTGCCTAGTAGCGGGATGGGTAGCCGATGCTCATCACCTTATTCAGTATGATGTATCGCCTCTATTACCTGAATTGTTGCCTCAGATGCTGGAAAACTCTGTCGAACAGCAATTTGTAGAAACTGTGATGCAAGCAACAATTTCTGGATATAAAGATATTTTTAATGCTTTAGAACTAGAACGTCCTTTATGGATTCCTGAACTCGCTTTAAAATTAGCGAAAAGCTTAGCAAAATTACCGAATAAGACTTGGGCAAAAGAGCAACTAGATTACTCGTTTAAAGCTTGGCTAAAACAACATCAGACATCTCTAAAAGAAGAGTCTACTGATTTGGCATTTGTAATGCAAACTCTAACTTTAGAAGATAAAAATTATCTAGAATCTCTTAAAGAATGCGTAGTTATTCTAGGGGATGAGCAGGGTATTACCCAAGTGAATGAACTGTTGAGGGTTACGGAAGCTTTAGACCATCAATCTCAACGGGAGAAAATTTCTTTAGTTCAATTGGAAGAAAAAACATCGATCGCTCAATTGGATCACTATCAGCATGGGAATGTGCGATCGCAGCGCAAACCCTTATGGGAAAACGCTTCTCTCCTCCATACCCTGACTGGGTATTCCGGGAAAGCGGCGTCAATTGCAGTCAGCGTGGATGGACAAATGATCGCGAGTGGCAGTGATGACAACAGTATCAAATTATGGCAGTTGCAGACGGGTGAACTACTCCAGACTCTAACGGGAAACTCAGGACGGGTATTGGCGCTGACATTAAGTCCCGATGGACGAACTTTAGCTAGCAGTCATAAAACAAGCGATCGCAGTTGCATCAATATCTGGCATTTAAGCACGGGTGAACTCCTTCGCACCCTGACTGGACATCACAAATGGATTTACTCTCTCGTCTTTAGTCCAGATGGACAAACCCTAATCAGTGGGGGTTATAAAATCAAGCTTTGGGATTTAAACACAGGAGAATCCCTCTGCACCCTGACTGGGCATAAAAAATGGGTTTATTCTCTCGCTATCAGTCCTGATGGACAAACACTAGTGAGTAGTGGGGGAGACAAAACCATCAAAATTTGGCAGTTGCCTACTGGGGAATTAATGCAAACGTTGACAGAACATTCCGACTGGGTGAGAACGATTGCCATTAGTCCTGATGGAGAACTTCTTGCGAGTGGAAGTGACGACAACACGATTAAGCTGTGGCGTTTGAGTACAGGAAAACTCATCCGTACCTTTACCGGACATTCCGACTGGGTTTTGTCGCTTGCCATTAGCCCAGATGGGCAAACCTTAATCAGTGGCAGTCGGGATAATACAATCAAACTGTGGCGTTTAGATACTGGAAAACTGTTGTGTACTCTAACTGAGCATCAAAAATGGGTTTATTCCCTTGCTGTCAGTCCTGATGGACAAACTCTCGCAAGTGGTAGTGAAGACAAAACCATTAAAATTTGGCGAGCGGTTTAGATGTTAATTTTAGATTTTGAATTTTGTTGTGTTACAGAAAAAGGACTTTAGTCGTAGGTTAAAAGCCCACCAAACAAAGGAAGAAGTTGGTGAAAAGAGACAATTATCGCCTCTTAACTACAAACAACTATTACCAATCCCCTGTTTTTAAAACGTAGGAATCCCCTGCCTCCTGCCTTCTATCTTCTGCCTCCTGAAGGAAGCCCAGCCTTAAGATAGATGCATAGAAGCAAATTATGATAGATTTATTTATTAGGCTAACAAAAGCTTTTTAGTCCGTTGCAAAAATACTGAATTATTACAAAACAGATGACATTAGTTGCTCTGTTTTTGAATTAAGTTGCTGTTGATACAGCAGATTTTGGCAAGGATAGGTTTAGCTTAAAACAGCTCGTCGCTCAGCTTTAAAAAATATAAAAGTACTCAACGATTGAGCTATATTGATGGCCTGGACTAAATTGCAATAGGCTCACTCTCAAAGTGGCATATAGGAATAACAATGAAATTTTTAAACAAGTTTAGGTATTAGCGACTGAGACAAATTTTTATGAACATACAGCTCCAAGATACCTGATTCTATAAAACTTTTGATTGATAACTGTATTACGCTCCATCTAAAAGCCGCCAATTTCCCTTGAACACTTGTCCGAGATTAATCTGCCATCATGACTAATTGTGTAATCAGTCAAGCTTCATCCTTGGGATTCGCTTGTGAATGCGATCCAACAGGGAACTGGCAGATTCTTCCCTCCCAACAAACAGAACGATGGGAATTGCATCAGGCAGGTGAGAGATGGCTGCTGTCAGTGGGGGGGGTTCCACAGGTTAATCTTCATCCACCTGAAGCGATCGCATTTTTAGAGCGTCAGTTTAGGAAGCTATACAACTCCAAAATTCTTTAGTTTGCGCTATCTATAGCAACTTCTAAGCGAAAACCCGGTATTGTTTTGACCAACACTCCATAACTCAAATCGTTGGTATGAACTTCTAACTCTACACCCAGTGGTGCCTCGAACAAAAGACGTTGCCCTGGAAAAACAATTCGTTCGTACTGCCACTTAGTCTGATGAATAACCCGAATAATTTGCAAAGCGTGAGTGTCATTGCGATAGCTATACAGCCTTTTAGAGAGATGAGTCAGTTGTGAATTCATCGTTAACTTGAATAAATAATTCCCAAAAAAAAACCTAGTGTAGTCAGCACTGGGTTCGTGCGGATATCTTGTCAGAAATCCCTAAAGGTATGTGGTGTGAGAATACGAATGCTAAGGTCTCTAGAATTAGAAGAGCCGCTCATTATTTTCATTCTATTTACTAGAGGTTATGTGATGTTTATTAGGGGTTTAAGAATAGTCCAACGTTACAGAAGTGCGCTCGCTCTAAAAGCTCACTGATTCTTAACCTGATCATTTTTGCAATTCATAATTCATCATTCACAATTCATAATTTTTATAGATTTTTGCCAATTTTCAGTTGTTTTTTAGAATGCTTAAGCTGTTTCCAGAGCAACCTTATTTTTTTGTAGGCTTCTTCGGGAGAGAGTTTGCCATTACTTTCAAGGTTGGAAATAAAACTCACCTGTTGAGCAAACTCTTGCAAGTTAGCATTAAAAACGAAGTTTTCTGGTTTAACTTGACCGTAATAACGGTTATGCGGATAGAGAAATTGATGTTTATGAGTTTGATTGGTTTCTATCATGACTCCCCTATCGTACCTAGCACCCAATAAAAAACCCCAGTCTCAAATTGCTGGGGCACCCAGGATGTTCATCTGCTCGTCCTTATCTTTCTTAACGTAACATTAACGATCGCTATCTTGTATCTTTCTGAAGATGGGCATTCTTGTTAACTAACATCGTGTAATTGAACACAATTGGGGGTGATCGCATCGATTAAAGAGAACGGAAAACAGTGTAGGATGCTTGTGGGGTAAGCCAGACAGCCTGCCTCTGAATACGCAAGTTAAATGCACATTCGCTTATCACCGTTCCTCGTTCCCTGTTCCCTATTTTCTAGCTAGCTTACACCGCGCAAAACAGCTTAGAGCTTTTTGAGTATCTCCAAGCAATTCCAGAGGGGTCTTTGCTACGAGTCCATTTCGAGAAGTCAGGTTTTGTCTTTCTTCTGCTGATGGTTGTCGTACTCACATTTAACCGATTCGCAAGAGCAGTACCGGTTAGCCGTTCAGTCGTATTTTTGGGGAACCCGTTAACCTGCTTGGACTGTCCATTGCCATTCCCTTGAGAAGATTCACTCATTCCTGATTGGGAGTGATCAGTGATAACGTCTTTTCGTTGTTGACTATTGGACTGGATTTCAGGCGTTAGCTGTTGTTCAATATCCCGCTCAACCTCTTTGAGAGCAACCAAGGTGAGTGGGTTAGATTTGTGGAATCCGTTAGTACTGAATTGATGTTGAGCTTGATTGCTATTGCTGGATTCATTGATCACGCGGATAGACTGATCAGCGATCGCTGCTCTAGGTTGTGAGAGATAAGACTTAACTTCAGAGGATGGCTGGGGAGCAGTGAACTCAATTACATTGTTTGTTTCTGGACTATCGGTTGCTGGCTGAGTTGAACTCAATGTAAGAATTTCATCATCATCCTGAAGCAGGGGCCGTAAGCCATTGAGCCCTGCGATTACGGTTGTGCCGTTGTTGACTAAGGTTGCGGCAAGCGGATCGATACCGACAGCGACAGCTAACATCAGTGCGCCCAAGTTGGGGATGGCAACGATACCTGTGTTTTGATGGATGAGTTCGATCGCTTGTCGTGCGATCGCGATCGCTTCTGGCAAACCGTTTAAGTTATTTTCCATCAACACTACATCTGCCGTTTCCCGTGCGACTTCTGAACCATTGCCAAAAGATATCGAAACCTCAGCATGGG
>CBKWLJ010000383.1:0-9295 GCA_966675205.1 uncultured bacterium | reverse complement strand
TTGGCGATCGGCTCTGGCAAAATATTAAGCAATAACTGTTCTGACTTTTTTTGTTCTAAACGAAGTGCTTCCTCGGCTTTTTTGCGATCGCTGATGTCCCGTGCGACAAGAATCGCCGTTTCCTCCGATAGGGGAGAAATCGTCTCCGCTAACCAAACCTCTTTTTCTCCGATCGGCAGGCAATATTCAATTGAGACGGTTTTCTGCGTCGATACTGCTTCTAGGATACCCTTGAGAATCAAATCAGCTTGCGATCGCGGCAAATCCTCATGGAGTTTTCTGCCAATCATTGCGGTTAGAGGTTTATACAAATTTGTCGTATTGGTGGGGATAACGTTGAGGCACTGTCCAGAAACATCCCTCACTGTCACCACATCCGTCATGGCAGCAAACAGTGCCTTCATTTCGGCTTGCACTTTCTTCTGTTGCAGCACCGTTCCCAACTGAGTGGCTACTACATTGACTAACTCGCGCAACCGCTTGTCCTTTGAGCGAATCCCCTGTGTAAAGAACACGAGTACCGCCAAAACTGGGGATTGGGAACTGAGCAAATAACTACTGTGTTCCTCTGGAAGCTGTTGATTTTTCCCGACAGGGATGATGGGTACGCCAAATCCAGCGTTTAATCCACATTCGGTTGCCAATTCCAGTCTGAGCAGAACATCTTCCATTTCACTGAGTTCGGCAACCCACATCGATTGTCGAGTTAACCAAACTTGTCCTGGAATTTCTTCACCCGGATAGAAGGTGAGAACTTCGCTGTATTCTCGGAAACGCTCAATCGCTGCTGCTACGGTTGAGTCAATGTTCGGGTGCTGACAATACCAACGAGGGGTGCACACCAAGGCTGACTCATCCGTTGTCGGAATCCAGGCTTCACCATAAATCCAACCGGTTGTTGAGCAAACCTGCTGCAAGGCAATCTCTAGAGCAGTATCAAAATCTGGGGCAGCACTAATGGCTTGAGAGAGCGTCAACAAGAGTTGGACTTCTTCTTCAGCTCGTTTGCGTTCTTTGATTTCCTGTTCGAGCTGTGCTGTTCGCTCCCGCAGCGATGACTGCTGGCGCAGGAGGGTGAGTTGATTTTCAATGCGGGCGATGAGTTCTTGAGCTTGAAAAGGTTTGGTGATGTAGTCTACTCCACCCGCAGCAAAGGCTTTAACTTTATCCAAGACATCATCCAAAGCACTGATGAAAATCACCGGAATATCACAAGTGGATGCATCTGCCTTGAGTTGATGACAAACGTCATAGCCATTCATTCCCGCCATATTAATATCGAGCAGAATTAAATCGGGTCGCTTAGCCTTTACCACACCCAGAACCATCTGCCCAGAGATTGCCTTACGCACCCTATACCCCTGCTCAGTCAGGATTGTTGATAAAAGGCGCAGGTTATCTGGTGTATCGTCAACGACTAAAATGTCTCCTTGCGTTGATGAAGTGCGATCGCTTCTCAAGAGGTTAACTCATAAATGGGAGATGAAAGTGTCAAAACGTATTGACAAGATGCCTCAAAACTCGGGTAGATTTTACTCTGTCCCCAAGAGTTAGTTTTATTTTATAAGGAGTCGGTCATGAACCGCGTACACCAGAACAAATGAAAATCTCTTCTCTACACCCCATCCCCTATTTTCGTAACATGGTTTGTATTATCATTGATGGCTAATTACTTTGTAGCTGTATTAAGCATTAGCCCATAGCAAAAAACCTTTCAGTCAATATATCCTCGTTGCCACCGAAGTACTAATCCCATTGTGGTAGTAGTGCAGGCATCAACCTCTGCCAGTTACTTAAAAGCTTTTCCTGCCATGGAGCCTGCTTCGAGCCTGTGACGACTAGCTGAGTGGTTTTCTTCTTACGCACACCAATCACAAACCGAGACAATACACTCATCCCAGAGCTGTTGAGGAATTGCAGCTCCTTGAGATTCATTGTAATCGTCGGTGGCTCCTGAGCGATCGCCTCCTCAAGCAACTGCTCAATAGCTTTATAGTCAGCGATGCCACTTTCCCGCAGTAAACCCTGGAAGTACAGGGTTGCCGTTGCCTGCTCGTACCATATCCTATAGTCTTCAGTCTTAATTTCCATGTTCTCAAACCTCTTTACTGAGCAAAAATTATGAATTATGAATTATGAATTATGAATTATGAATTATGAATTATGAATTCAGGCTTTTAGAAGCAGATACAAAACTACTCTAAATGTAGACCGCTATTTTTTAGTGAGGCTGCTTTCTCCGTAGGAATAGCAAATTATTTCATCATTCATAATTTACAATTCATAATTCATAATTTAATATCTGCATGATCGAGTTAGTTCTGTTACTAGCTGCACCATTGTGGTAACAGTAGTAATTTCCGGGTCTTTATTGACGGTCTCAATTTTCCAGCCTAACTTAGCACTATAATCATTCATCATGCTCAATAAACCTAACCGAGACTCTTCACTCTTCTCCTCAGCGCCTTTTTCTAACTGACGGAAATATAACTCATCAATATCTGAAGTTGTTAGTTCGTGAACAAAGTCCTTGAACCTCTCCACATTTTGAGGACTAGCACAGTTGCTGGCAACAAATATCAAGTTTTGTTCAAGGAAGCCAATTCCAAACTGGATGGGATACTTGACAGCTTCATAATTAAACCTCATAGAATTTTCTAACAATTCATTGGTAATGTAACTCACTGCACTTTTCATTTGCAATTGCCGTTCGTAAGATTTGATATCTTCCTCATCAACAGGGAATATCGTTGCCAAGTAATCAGTAATAAACGCAATCGACAAATATCGAGTTTGCTTGCGTCGCTCCAGAGGGATAGAGTGAACAAAGAAGTCCATCATAAATAGCTTATGATTGGCAATTATCTCTTCTTTGAATTCTCCAAATAGCTGATACATAGTCCTTGTATTTTTTAAAATTGAAATTCATCTTTTGATTTTGATTCAATCTCAACCTATGGGCAAAAAGTTGAGAAATTGAATGCTATTAAGCTATTTACTTCTGTTTCAGTACCAACAAAGTAATATCATCAAAAACTTTTTGCTCACCAATATGCCGTCGCAAATCCTCTATCACTACTTGTCTGATTTCTGATGCCGTGCGATCGCAGTTTCTCACCACCACGTCACATAACCGCTCAACACCGTATTGTTCTTGATTGATGTCAAACGCTTCTGTAATTCCATCGGTGTATAACACGACCACATCGCCTGAATTCAGTTGCACTTGTTGTGAGGCGATAAAATCGGCAATCTCTTCATCCAACCCCAGAGGAAAACCGAGATTTCTGGTATCGATTCGCTCCACTTGACCGGATGCGCGTACCACAATGATTTCTTCATGTTGACCACTCACGCTTAAATAGCCGTCGGTATAGTCTAGAACGGAAAGAGTCAGGTTTTTATAGGGATTGATGCGCTGAACGTTGCGATAAATGGTGCGGTTGAGAGTATCTAAAAACTGCACTGGATCGGTCAGTTGACTTTCTTGGAGGGTGCGGACGGCAGTTTGCGCCATCAACATCACTACCCCGCTTTCTAAACCATGTCCGGTGACATCACCGATGCTAATTTTGGCTCTCCCATTCTGTTGGAGTACGTCGTAGTAGTCGCCGCCAACTTCATCGGCAGGTTCCATATACCCAGCGATGTCTAACCCTTCAATTGACTCTAATTCTTCCTGTTTTGGTAAAATCATCTGTTGCAGTTGCTTGGTCACTTCTAATTCAGCACTCATTCGGAGATTTTCGGCTTTGAGGCGTTCATTGAGTGCCATAATTTCCTGGTTGGCAAGAGCAAGTTGGGCGGTACGTTCTTTAACTTGCTCTTCTAGGGTGTGATTGTATTCGGCGATCAATGTCTCAGCTTGCTTGCGAGAGGTGATGTCTTGAAAGGCTGCGATCGCATAGACAATTTTGCCCGTTTCATCGAAAATTGGCGTGGTAGAAATTTCCACAGGGATAATCTTATCGGGTTGGTGAAGTTCGAGATCGTCAGCATTAACCCGTTCACCATTTAGCGATCGCACGATTGGCAATTGATCGGTAGGGTACAATTGCTGCGTTCCAGCCCGATAAACGTGATAGGCTTGTGGCAATTGCTCCGTTTCGGCTTGTGGAAAAGCGCTGATGCCCATCAACTCCTGTGCAGCCGGATTGGCGTAGTAGAGTTGTCCATTCGGTTTGTGAACAGATACACCCACAGGCATCGCGTTTAAAAATTGAGTCAGTTGGCTTTGGCTTTCCTTGATTTCTGCGTAGAGTTGGGCATTGGTAATCGAGATGGCAGCTTGGGCAGATAAGATGTTTAAGACTTCCAATCGATCTGGAGTAAATGCCTTGGTGGTCAGATTATTTTCCAAGTAAAGGATGCCAATGAATTGACCTTGATAAATGATGGGAGTACACAAGACAGATTTGGGTTGGTACTCAAGGATGTACGGATCGGCGGAAAACGTATCTGAAGCACTGGCATTGTCAAGGACTAGAGTTTCACGAGTGCGATAGACGTAGTTAATCAGGTGAATGGGAATTTCTTGGCTTTGTTCAACTCGAATCGATTGCAGGACTATTGCTTCTTTTGTGCCACTGCTTCCCGTCGCCTCAATCACCAATTTGCCTGCCTTGGATAAGATCAGAGTCCCTTTAGAGGCTCCAGCATTCTCAATCGCAACTTGCATCAAACTGGAGAGCAACTTATCGAGTTGGACTTCCCTGGAAAGCGCTTGCGAGGCTTTGATGACTGTGGCAAAGTCCAGAAACTCTGATGCATTACCTGTACTACTGGAAGTAAGAGAGGCAGCAATAGTCTGGACAATGGTCTCCCCTAGTTTTGGCGTTGTTGCCTGGAGGAGAATCGGAGCAAGGTATTGCGGATAGCGTTGTTCTAAGTCCTCAACTTTGGCTTTAGCTCCCCAGCGAGCATAGGCGAGGTAAGCATCTGTTAGGTAAACTTGGGCTACTTTTTCTTTACCCAAACCGAGGTAGAATTTAGCAGTCAGTTCATTAGCCAGGGCTTCTTCTTGAATGTATTCGTTGGCTTTGGCTCCAGCGATCGCCTGATCATACAAATCCATCGCTTCGGGCCTATGCCCTAATACGCGCTCTTTTTCCGCTGCGACTAAGTCATACTTATGTTGAAAGTTGGATGATGCATGGCAAGCCCAGGTTTTCATTTTTTCCTGATTGGATTCCACTTGCCGCAAGTAGTCAGCTTGTTCGCTAGGTTGAGCATGGGGATACTGGGCGAGGAGAGCTAATGAATAGTAGAAATTGTGCTGAGGAATCATCATCAGTGAGCCTACACCAGCCGCATATTGTTCAGCTAACTGGGCGTTTTCAACGGCTTGAACGTCATTCCCTAACAAATAATTTAGAACTAACTTGCCAAAATAAACGCCAAATAGAGAAGAGACATTATTCGCTGCTAATAAAACAGGTAGCAGTTCATCTTCGTTAAACTGTTCGCCAATTAAGCGACATTTATCCTGGGCTAATCCTTGTAAGTTTAATGTTAATTGTCGCCAAATTTTGGTATAATAAATTTGATATTCCTGTTTTAAATTAATCATTAGCTCGATATACTGCTCATATTTCTTATCTACAAATTTCAAATCCTCGCCCGTAAAAAAGCTGTAGATGCAAAGATACATAGCAGCGTAGCAAGCATATTCAATATCTCCAGTTTCCATGCCGCTTTTAACGGCCTCAAGTAGAGGGTCTAGGGTTGCACGGCTATGTTCTTTCCAGTGACGGACACAGGCGTTATACACCATGACAACTTTTGCATGAAATTCTCTGGCATGGAATTTCTCTAAGATCTGCAAAGACAATTGCCCAAATTGATAGCCTAATTCAATTTCTCCCGTTACCTCACAAATTAAGCTACAGCAGGCATAAGCATAACTAGCAGGTGCAGAGTTTCCGGATTGGCTACAAATCTCCGCCATGCTAAACACAACCATCGGATAAAGTTCTGGACTTGCCAGATAAGCAGCCGAAGCGATCGTACACAAAATTCGCAGTGCGGCAATTTTATTGGGGTCATTAATTTCTGGCAGATGAGCTAATTCGGCAACAGCGACTTGCGTGGGTAATTCTCTGACTAAGGATATACCGAGCATATCCAATACTTGCAGTCCAGTATCGACTGCTGCTTTCATCTGATTTTGTGAAATATAAGATTGGATTTGCGCTTCATAAACTTTGACTTTATCTAAGAGGGTTTTGGCATGAGCGAGAACCACCTCAACGAGTTTTTGCGATCGCTCAAAGTTAGTGTTTAAATATTCGGCTTCAACCGCTTCGACATAGAGATTGAGCGTTAAGTCATATAAGTTAATCCAGCTATCTGCTGCCAACAATTCCCTTGCCAACCCTAAATAGTCAACCGCAGCCGCGTAAGCCGTAGAAGCCTTGGCTTTCCGTCCAGCAATTAAATTTAACTGGGCGAGTTCATCTCGCTGTGACTGTTGGGTGATTAACTCCACCCCAATATTTAACTGGTTGACAATATCAAAAATCTTTTCGTCCCGTTCCTGTACTGTAAGGGCAGTGCCCCCATATCCGCCCTTACTCAAGAGCAGTTGTCCAATCCTAAGATGGGTTGCCTGTTTCTGGTCTTGTGGAATCAGCAAGTAAGCCGCTTGCTGCACCCGGTCATGCAAAAATCTGTAAGTGACTGCGGATTGGAGATGAGGCTCACTTTCTAGTCCCTCTTGTTCATGGAAAAACTTGTAAACTTCGCTATTGGGTAAAATCAGCCCTTCTTGCAAGGCTCTCCACAAATCAGCCGCCGTTTCACTAGTGGATTTCTCATAAACAATGGCGAGTGTCACTAAGTCAAATTGGTTGCCAATACAAGCTGCCAGTTTCAAAACAGCTTGCGTTTGTTCCGGCAGCTTTTGCAACTGAAGTGCCATAAACTCGACCACATCATCCGTCAAGGCAAGCGTCCTAATTTGGGTAATGTCGCACTGCCAATAGCCTCGGGCTATGTCAAACGAGATGAGTCCCTCTTCATGTAAAGATTTGAGGAACTGATTGGTAAAGAAAGGGTTGCCTTTGGTTTTGGTCAGTACCAGTTCTGTCAAAGGCAGAGCAAGCGGGGCCGGACAACTCAGGGTATCGGCAATCAGGTGGTTTAGGGAAGGCTTGTCGAGTGGTGCTAAAGTAATTTGATTGATGGTGGCATCGGTTTGACGAATCTCTTCTAAGGTCAGCATCAGTGGATGAGTTGAAGAAACTTCGTTATCCCGATAGGCTCCAATCAGCAACAGAGAGTGAGTATCCCTGTCACTCATCAACAATTGCATCAACTTTAAAGAAGCCGAATCCACCCACTGCAAATCATCCAGGAAAATCACTAAAGGATGCTCACAAGTAGCAAATACCCGGATAAATTTTTGAAATAGCAGATTGAAGCGATTTTGGGCAGCACTAGGCGCAAGTTCTGGTACAGCAGGCTGTTTCCCGATAATCTTTTCCAACTCTGGGATGACATCAGTAATCACCCTACCTTGCTGTCCTACAGCCTCTAAGATCTTGACTTGCCACTGCTGTACGGCAGCCGCACTTTCGACTAGCAGTTGCCGCATCAGATTTTGGAAAGCTTGCACAAAGGCAGAGAAGGGTATGTCACGTTTAAATTGGTCAAATTTGCCTTTGATGAAGTAGCCCCGTTGTCTGACAATCGGCTTGTGGACTTCATTAACTACCACTGTTTTCCCAATCCCGGAAAAGCCAGATACCAGCATCAATTCGGTTTTAGATTTTGGATGCTCGATTGTGGATGGGGAAGACAAAGGAACGCTGGAAACCCTTTCTTGTCTCCCTTGTCCCCCTTGTCCTCCTAGTAGTCCACCACAGTCACTTTGACGAGTGAAAATTCTCCGCGTCTCCCCGTCTCCGCGTCCCCGCGTCCGTCCTAACCCGTCAATTTTGGGTTGGTCGAGTACTAGTCCCCCTTGTCCCCCTATCTCCCCACCTCGTCCTGCAATCCGATCAAAAGCGGCTAACAGGCTTGCCACCTCGGTTTCTCTGCCGTAGAGTTTTTCTGGAATCACAAAGCGATCGCAGATGTCTCTTGTTCCCAACTCAAAGGCTGTAATACTACCTTTGGTGGTGTATTGATCTAGGCACCTTTCCAGGTCGTGCCTAAGTCCAAACGCTGTCTGATAGCGGTCTTCCGCTGTTTTCGCCATCAATTTCATGACGATGTCATTCAAGAGGGGTGGGACGGCAGGATTAACGGCAATCAGGGGAGTTGGCATCCTGGCAATGTGGCAGTGAACTAACTCCATCGGGTCGGTAGAGGGGAAGGGAAGTTGTCCGGTGAGTAGTTCGTAGAAGGTTACCCCCAACGAGTAATAGTCAGTACGGTAGTCAATCCCTCGATTCATCCGTCCTGTTTGTTCCGGGGATATGTAAGCGAGTGTCCCTTCCAACATATTCGGGTTAGTAATCTCTTGATTCTCTTTGGGTAAGAGGGAGGAGATACTGAAGTCAATCAGTTTAACCTGCTGGGTTTGTGGGTTAATGAGGATATTTTGGGGTTTGATATCTTTGTGAATGACTCGGTTGTGATAGAGTTTCTCTAAAGTTTCAGCAATCTGAATACCAATGCGGAAAAATTCCTCAAGAGAATCGGTAAATCTGCCTGAAAGACCCTGATTAGCAGCACTGATGTAGTCAGAAAGAGCAATGCCGCCAAAGTCCTCCATCACTAGGACAAAACCATTGCGATAGTTTTCCAAGCTTAGGTGTTTGACAATTCCCGGAAAATCAAGATTTTTAGCGATCGCGTACTGATTGCGGAACTGTAGCAGTTCATTAAAGGTGGGATACTCACTCTTGAGCAGTTTGAGTGCCACAGGTTTTTGGTCTGTTTCACAAACCCCTCGATAAACCTGGGTTCTAGAACCGCAGTAGAGTTGTTGCGTAACGCGATAGCCGGGAATTGTGATCAGGGTCATGGCGTGCCATTAGGTGCTAAGGAGGTGGGCATTAATATTTATCGTTGAGGCAAGGCTCCAGGGCAGAAGGCAGAAGGCAGAAGGGAAGAGGGTTTTCCTCTCTTAACCTTTGTTTATATACCTGCGTTTATTTGTGCCTACCTGACTTGAAAATAGACGCGGGGACGCTCCGGACAGGGGGACGCGGAGAGAAAGATTTTCATGCGTTCTGGTGTACGCAGTTCATGAGGGCTACTTAATACAGGTACAGGACTTACGCATGGATACCCTATATAGTAGGGGCGAGTCATGAATCGCCCCTACAAATGGCGGTTTAACAGTAAA
>CBKWLJ010000382.1:0-9371 GCA_966675205.1 uncultured bacterium | reverse complement strand
CGTCCAATTTCTGTCCCCGTGTCTCCCCCTCCCCGCGTCCCCGCGTCCCTGAACTGCCTTGACGATATGCATTCTGTAAGCACGACAGATTAATATTATGTGCGGCTGCCCACTGAGAGATATCTTGACGGTTAATCGCTGCTGCCATTAAATCAGGAAACTGATCGGGTGTGCAGGCAAATGCAGGGATACCCAACTCGGCAAATGCTGCTGCGATCCCATGATCGAAGCAAGGTGCGCCATCATCGTTAAGTGCTAAAAGCGTAATCAACTGCACACCCAAACCCAGTAGTGCTGCCACCCGCTGCAACATCTCGGTACGATTTCCCCCCTCATACAAGTCGCTAATGAGTACCAAAATGGTTTCCTGGGGACGCCTTATTAATCCTTGACAATAGGCTAGGGCGCGATTGATATCTGTGCCGCCCCCTAACTGAGTGCCAAAGAGTAAATCTACTGGATCATGTAATTCTTCAGTTAAGTCTACAACCGATGTATCAAACACCACCATCCGAGTTTGCACGGCACGCAGGGATGCTAAGACAGCACCAAAGATACTGGAGTAAACTACTGATGTCGCCATCGAGCCACTTTGGTCGATGCAGAGGATAATGTCCCGTAGGGATGAGCGCTTGCGCCCGTACCCAATACGAGTTTCTGGGATAATGGTGCGGTACTCTGGCTGATAGTGCTTGAGGTTGGCGCGGATGGTACGGTTCCAGTCAATCTCATTATGCCGGGGACGGCGGTTGCGTATCGCTCGGTTGAGACTTCCCATTACCGCTTGGCGTGTGGGATTGGCAAGTTTTCGTTGCAACTCTTCAACGACACGCTGCACTACCCGGCGCGCCGAATCTTTTGTTTTACTGGGGATCACATTCTTGAGCGCGATTAAATCGGCAACTAAGTGAACATCGGGTTCTACTGCTTCTAGCATCTCTGGTTCTAGAAGCATTTGCCGCAGGTTGAGTCGTTCTAAGGCATCTTTCTGCATTACCCGCACGACTGATGTTGGGAAGTAAGTACGGATATCGCCTAACCAACGGGCAACATTGGGGGCAGAACTGTTCAGTCCCCCCGTGCGATCGCTATCATAGAGGGCACTCAGGGCATCATCCATTGCTTTGTCTTTGCCACCTAGCGTGAAACTAGAACTTGCGTCTCCATCACCCCCCCTGCAAATACCATCTGCTTGTTCACCTCCCAGGATGAGTCGCCAACGACGCAAGCGTTCTTCATTGGGTGTTTCGACCATTGTTTACCTCTCAATCTAGATCAGTGTAGTGGCGTTACACAGCAAATACCATATCCGGTTAAACAACCCATAATATGCGATCAATTCTATGAAACGAGGCGGGTTCTCCGGCCCACCCCACAAGAATGCTCACTTGGTTTAGTTTTCTTCAGAAGGGTGGCAGAGAAATAAGGCAATTGTTAAGAAGCACAGGTACTGATGAGCTTAATCAGACAATAATAGACGGAGAGTTTTTTCACACAGGGGTTATTATGGCTTATGTATGTGAACTAGGTACGGGCCAAAGAGTTTACCTCGATAATCAGGGAACGCAAACCATTGTGACAACCTCTACTAGCAGTGCAGGACACCAGCAACAGGCGAGTAGTAGTTTTAGCACTGGCATTTGGACATCGCCCCCGGAAGTGTTCCAGGCTCCAAATGGTGTCCTGTTAAAGATTACAACTGCCCAGGGAGAACACTACATCCAAGTCCAAGGTGGCAGTATGAGTGTGATCAGTGGAATGCCTTTTGTCGAAAGTTCTCAACAGATGCAAGTGCAACCCGTTACCAGTACACCAGCCTCATCCATGCCCCCGATGCAACCCATGGAACCGATGAAACCGATGGAACCGATGAAACCGATGAAGATGGGGGATATGGAAATGAATATGAACCCAATGGAAATGCGGATGGGCAACATGGAAATGCGGATGGGAGAATCGATGCCGCTTTCCACCCCCGCTCAAAGTACTAAGCGCTTTTGTCCTCAATGTGGTGTGTCAGTTAGTCTAAGCGATCGCTTCTGCGCCAGTTGCGGCAATCGTCTCCCATAATCAATTACTTAGTTATATTCCAGAGCGATCGCGCAATATTTCTCGCACTTCCATTAAAATTTCTCCCAGTCTATTTTTGCCACTACCGTCTTTACCGCATCCCCAGTAGTAATCAATGGGGGAATTCTCGACAATTAGCTCATTTCCTGTGGCAAGTAATATTTCACGGATGTCTTTGTGGGTTTCAAATTTGCGGAGAACCGCTTTTTTCATAATGCCGTCTTTGACTTCGTTCCAATCAGGACGAAGGGGACGCTTGCGATCTCTGCCCATTTTTGCCGCATCTTTGGCTGATTTTACCTCACGAATTTGGTCAGCGTGAGGTGTGCCTACAAATTTTTGTGCTTGGAAATAGTGTTCGCTCGTCGGCCAATAAACGCCATCTAACTCAAAGCCGTGGGGAGAAAAGTTTGACAAACAACCGTATTGTTCACGAGTACTGTAGAAGTAAATGGTCATAAACTACCAAGTTGAATCACTATTACTGGAGATTCAAGATGCACTTATGTAAAACCAAGAATCTCAGGTCACTAAATCCATCACCTAGTAAACAGCAAATTTCTTGTGGGATAAGCTGAAAAGCCCGTCCAAATTATGTCAATTAATTCTAGAGTAGCTTAAGCTTAGTACAGCATCACAGCATCTTCTCCATAAACACAGTGCAAAAACTATCGTTATAGCGTTCGATCGCATAAAATCCAAGCCGCTTGTAAAGCTTAAGGGCTGGTACTTGTTTTTGTTCATCTAAAGTATCCAGCCTCACTTTCTTGTAGCCTATATTCCTGGCAAAATCTAAAAGCCTTTGAGCGAGCTTCATTCCCAATCCTCGCCCTCGATACTCTTTAAGCAACCACATCCTCTTTAGTTCACAAATCTCATCGCTTAAGCACCGAACAGCTCCGCATCCAACAGTCTTCCCATCATCGATAATTACCAAGAATATGCCCTTGTTGTTGAAGTAGTGCGATTGCACGTCATCAATATCAGACATCGGATCGAAACGCCTGCTTGTTTCTTCAGAAACCTGCCAGAGTTCGTAACAAACAGTGAATATGACTTGCTTAATTTCTTCAATTTGATGGTTTTGTATGGGTTTGATTTCTATCACCTAATTTTGTTGAAATTATAACAATATTGATGTATAATTATCTAATATTTTTTGAGACTCAAGTGATAGCTCTCAAAAACCTCTACCAAGAACCCTGACATCTTCCTATCCACATAGCAGAGGTTGGTAGGGAATAAACTTGCTATCGAACCCTTCATCCCAAGGAAACTTTCCTACCTGATCCGGCCAAAAGCATTGAAGAGCAGAAAATTGGTCTTGATAACCATAAAACCACCTTGCCCAGCATAAGAAATTACTAATTTGGATACTGGCAACCGTCTCAAATACACAGGGATAATTCTCAAGAATCTCATAGTAGGGCTTGCCAGCTTCAAAGCGAGTACCTGCTTTGACTTGATCGCCAATAATATTGATAATGCGTCCCATTACCTGATAGGGTAATCCAAACACAATGATTTCTGGATGGTTGAAATGGTGCCATAGCCCAATAGAGTAAGCAAACCCAGGAGAGGTTTCATCAGACTCAACTCCAAAGATATGCCAACCGTATTGTTTAACATCATCAAATACTTTCTGTTCTAACGGATTGGGCAGCATTTCACAAGCTTGCTCAAATAATCCTTCTGCTTCCAGCCAAGCATAACCTGTTTGTAGATGCGGGTAATCTTGAATCTCATCAATGAATGCTTTCCCTCCGTAGTACCCACAATCACTCAGTAATTCGGCAAGGGAATGAAGGGTTTGTTCTCTATTTTGAGATTGGATACCGGCAAACAGGCGATCGGATTTCTTATTAGGGTTTGGGGTTTCCATAAAGGTTCCTCCTTCAAGGGTATTGCCATCCTAGATGATTCATGAAAAAAATAAACCACAGATGCACACAGATAAACACAGATTAATAATGAAGTTCTTACAATTCATTAAGTTGTAGGGTAGGCAATGTCCACGATTAATTCTGCAACTCTAACAAATATTTGTTTCTAGGCAATGCCCATCTTGCGTTAAATTAAATTATTCTAATGATTCACCCCTAGTAACTGAGCAATCATCGGTAGGATACTTTCAGCACGAAGTTCATCAAATTCTCTCTCCTCAACTTTAGTTGTAGGGGATAATTTGCCCCGTTTTACCCGCTCCCCCATTTGACGACGTTCTGGTACAGAAAAAGTAGAAAAGGTACGACGTAACAAGGGCAGCAATGCTGTAAATGTATCTTCTTTGAGTTGAGTAACCCAACTATCTAAAACTTGCCATAATTTGTCATCGTGTAGCAGTAACAAACCACTCCCTTTTAAAAATCCTTCTACCCAGGCAGCCGCTTGAGGTGGTTCAGTTGCAGTTGATAGTGCTAATCCCATCAGTCGTGCCGCTTCATCCGCATCAAAAATACCTGCATCTAGTAACAGTCGGCAACTCCTACCAGCTAACAAATTGTGAATATTGCCCTCTTCATCTGCTAACTGGCTTAATACTTGCCGCCAAGAGGCTAAATGCTCTTCATTTTGTAGTAGGGAAATAGCACTATTAACTTGATTGAGGCGTTCATACATTTGGGTAGCAGCCTCGTCATTTAGGGATGAACAAGCGCCTGGTAAATTAATACAAATTCGGGCAACGATGCCATCTATAATATGAGCGACTAAAGTTGTATCAGTTTTGCGAACATTGCCATAACGCACGACATTTGCCAAAGGCGGCAATGCTTCCATTAAGTGGGCAACATCACTATGCACTGCGGCTTCAGCTTGCAGGCGCGTCATCAGGTAACTGACAGCATTGGATAAGTCAGCGAGTAACACCTGATCGAGGAGACGAGTTAGCATGGGCAAGTCGGAAGCTTTGTCTGCTGTATCACGGGCGAAGGTGGTTGCTGCATCAAGAATAGTGTTACCCCAAATGCCTGCTTCAATTAGTTTGACTGCAAATTCCGGTTGCCACTGTACACGCCACCCTTCTTTAAAGGTGCCTTTACCGCTTGTTTGTTGGGGTTGTCCCCAGGGAATGCCGAGAAGTCGCAGACGGTGAAGTAAATGCGATCGCGCTAAATCATTCTCTTTTCGTAAGTCTAATTCATAAGCTTTCTCTGTGGCTTCTGCTGGCATTCGCAGCCGCTTCTGTTGTCGCAACAAATCCTGCTGCAACGGCACCATTGGCGTTTCATCGGGTACTGTTCCTAAGCGATCGCCTACAATCAGTTTGTCGTGGATCAGGCGCATGGGTAGATCGCTGCCAAAACACAACACGGTTTGGGTAGCTTCGTTGAGTTCGGGTAAACCAGGAAGGGGGCGATCGCGTAATGCGGCCAATGATTCTGCTAATCTTACTGCTTCAATTACATTAGCGGATGATGCGTCTAAATCTTCCTCCCGCAGCAATTGAGCAACTTTCGCCATCCAACAAATCGCTATTGAAGTTGAAGGTTGAAGGTTAGAAGGTTGTTCGGCACAGCCGTTCCCGAAGGGTAGGTTTGTTTGAGTTGAACTTTCAACTTTCAACTTGTTAACTTTCAACCCTTCTGTCCATAAGTGGTGATACCATCCAGGTGATTCTACACCCGCACCATAACCACTGTTAAAGGAAAGTCTTCCATACGTCCAAGGCACCCAAGTTGCTTCTACTTTTGTCTTGGGTAGTCCTTTGAGTAGAGCATTATCCTCTTTTACAGGTGGCATTTGCATTAAGGCTGGAGTGTGCCAAGCACCGCAAACTACGGCTATGCGTTGAAATCCTTCTTTTTGGGCAGCACGAATGGTGTTACGCATATAAGCTTCGCGCTGCAACTCCCTTAAATCTGACTCGGGAGGTGCTTCCTGCCGCAATGCCGTCATTGCTTCTAAAATAGCGGCAAACAAGTCAGCACTATCCTGACGTTGTTCGACTAAATGTTCCCACCAGCGTTCCCCGTCACTGTAACCTGCTGCTTTTCCTAACCAACCCAAGGGGTCAAGGCGAATATCGTTTGCTGAAGTTTGAGGTAGAGTATCTGGGGAAGGATTAGGCGCACTTACTGGTTCTAGTTCTGATTTTGGCGTTGCTTGATCTTCAGTACTCGACTCCTGGGTTTGTACCAATTGATGGGTTAGGGGCAAGTCCATGAAGCGCACGGGGATATTGTGAGTTAACCCATAGTGGATTGCTTGCCATTCTGGAGAGAAGATAGCAAAGGGGTAGTAAACACAGTGTTGTGGTTGATCGGGAACGTATATCAGTAGGGCGACGGGGGGCTGCATTTCGGGATGGATGAGTAGCGGCAGCATCGTATCCGCGTCGGGTGGTCCTTCTACTAGGATGGTATCAGGTTGTAGAGTTTCGAGGGCATCCCGGAGCGATCGCGCGGAACCAGGGCCATGATGACGGATGCCGAAAATGTAAGGATTGGGCATGGTTAGGGACAATCGTGACATCCTCTCACAGTAACTCTTTGATGATGTAAGGGTGAGTTTAGCGATAACTCTTGTATCTGACTGAAAAAATTTGATTCAAACCCCCCTGCACTCCTGCCTGGTTAACTCACTTCACCCCTAAAACAGATGGGTTCAACCCCAGTGGGGAGGATAGGTTTTGTTTGCAAGTTGCCAGTGTTATTTACAGGTTCTGTCGCTAAACTGATCTGGGGAGATCTCTAATCCAAAGTCTGGATCGCACGTACCGCAATTGCGATCGCATTTTTCACCGCAACATCCTTCTGTTCCAAAATGACACCTTCGCCTACCGTGCGCTGTGCCACTACGCCACAAACACAAGCCGCCGCAAAGCCATATACTCCCCCCATTTTAAATAGAGTGCCGCATTCCATCTCATAATTCAACACATTCAAACGACGATATTCTTCAGTGATACCTTGGAGCGATCGCAATAAATAGGGATTCACTGAATCGGTTCGTTCCTGTCCTTCGTAAAACGTATCTACCGACGCAGTAATCCCCAAGTAATGTTCAACCTCTAATTCCCGTGCTGCCTTCACTAAGGCTACTGTAACAAATGGGTCAGCAGCAGCAGGATACTCAACAGGTGCAATATCATTCGCCGCCCCCTGCCGACACAATGCCGCACTGCTAATGACAATACTACCGACTGGTACATAAGGCTGAATTGAGCCGCAAGTACCAATGCGAATCATTTGCCGAATGCCGACTTGTACCAACTCATTCACCACAATACTCACAGAAGGTGCCCCCATACCACTCGTAGTGGATAAGACAGGACGACCGTTTGGTAAATTTCCGATATAACTATGAAGTCCCCGATTCTCCGACAACAGACGCACATCCTGCAAATGTTCTTGAGCAATCAGACGGGCGCGGTCTGGATCGCCGGATAATAGGGCAAGGGTGGGAGGCTGGGAACCCAAGTCATCTCGACCAAAGCCGATGTGATAGAAGGGGTGATGGGTCATAGTAGAAATGCGATCGCTCTCATTTCTTTACATCGGGTAATGTTGAAACAGTTGCTTCTACACTCAAGCTTGTCCTGATGGAAAACAGAGTAGCTTGAATAATTCTATCAATCCCAAAATCTGCGGTGCTATTGCTGCCTGACATCAAAATCTATGAGGCAAAAAACTCGCGGTATCATTGCCGCTGGACATGAGAAAACGGCTGAAGCTGGAATTGAAATGTTTCGCAATGGTGGAAATGCATTTGATGCTGCCGTTGCTGCTATTCTCGCTTCTTTTGTTGCTGAACCCGGACTCACTTCTGCTGCTGGTGGCGGTTTTCTCTTAGCCCATACTCAACAGCATCAAAATATTCTCTTTGATTTTTTTACTCAAACCCCGCGTCACAAACGCCATTCAAGCGAGATTAACTTTTATCCTGTTGAAGTTGATTTTGGTAGTGCTATCCAAGAATTTCATATTGGACTAGGGGCTATGGCAGTCCCTGGAAATATTGCCGGAGTTTTTCATGTTCACCGAAAACTTGGTCGATTACCGTTTCAAGCAGTCGCTGAACCTGCCATCCATTATGCTAATCATGGAATCCAAATCAATCAATTTCAATACTACTGTTTGGCGAAAATTCTCCAGCCCATTATTATGACCCATAAGGGTGGGCAATTAGTTTACTCTTTAACGGGTGAACCGCTTGAACCGGAAGGAACGATAAGAATAAGAGCTTTTGCTGATACTTTAGCTTATTTAACACAAAAAGGTGTCCAAGAATTTTATGAAGGAGAGATTGCCCATCAGCTAGTTAAAGATTGCCAGGAATCCGGCGGACACTTAACCTTAGAAGATTTAAAAAATTATCGGGTGATTGAAAGAAATCCACTCACCCTTAATTATCGAGGTAATAAGCTACTAACCAATCCTCCCCCAAATTCTGGAGGCAGCCTAATTGCTTTTGCTTTAAAGCTTTTATCGAATATTGATTTAACTAAATTTGAATTTGGTAGTGCTAATCATCTAGAAATTTTAGTTCAGGTGATGCGTTTGACCAATGAAGCGAGAAAGGATAGATACGATTCTAGTCTTCATCAAGAGAACATTGCTGAAATCTTTTTAGCAGATACGCATCTATTAGAGTACTTACATCAGATTACACAAACGGTCAATAAGTGGGGTAGTACGACTCATATTAGTGTATTAGATGGTGATGGCAACGCTGCTAGCGTAACTACATCTAACGGAGAAGGCTCTGGCTATATAATTCCTGGTACCGGAATTATGGTTAATAATATGCTGGGTGAAGAAGATTTAAATCCACATGGCTTCCATCAGTGGAAAGAAAATGTGCGGATTTCTTCGATGATGTCTCCTACCATAGTTTTAAAAAATAATCAACCCAAAATTGTTTTGGGTTCAGGTGGTTCTAATCGGATTAGAACGGCAATTTTACAAGTCATTTCTAATATCCTCGATTTTAATATGTCCGTTCGCGAATCTGTCGATAGTCCCAGAGTTCACTGGGAAAATAATTTGTTTAATGTGGAACCAGGATTTCCTGAAGAGGAAGTGAGAAAAATCATGCTGCCTAGCCATAATCAATTAGTGAAATGGCATGACAAAAATCTCTTTTTCGGCGGTGTCCATACAGTACAAGAAACGTCAGCAGGGTTAATGGAAGGTGCTGGCGATCGCCGCAGAGATGGGGTTGTTGCTATTTGCTGAAATGGCTCAAATCTTAGGATTATTTGCTAAATTCCGAAAAAACAAAAGCCCCCTAGAATCATTTCTAGGGGGCTCTCGCTTAATAAGTGCCCTGGCACAGAGCTATTTTGACAGGAGGTGACC
>CBKWLJ010000381.1:0-9380 GCA_966675205.1 uncultured bacterium | reverse complement strand
GGTACTATTAATTCTAGTGGGACTCAAGGCAATGGAGGTGATGTCCTCCTTGACCCAGAGGGTGATATTGCTGTTACCTCGATTAATGCCCAAGGTGGCATCAATGGCACGGGTGGTAATGTTGATATCACAACTCAGCAATTTTTCCGGGCGTCGGGCACGTTTCTCGACCAAACAGGCGCTAATGCCAGTATCTCTACAACAGGAGGCGTTCGCGGCGGTTCGATTATTATCCGACATGGGGGAGGTGTTGTCGGTACGCCGTTTACCGTAGGGCTAAATTATAACGGCATTAACGGTACCTTGGGAGCAATTACAACCGGAACTAGCAATCAAATTGTATCCGGTGTATATCCTGTTGAGTACATTCGTGGTGTTGCTCCAAGTGACATTCAACTAATTACGCTGGGAAGCATTCCCCCTCCTCCTGGGAATCCTTTACCGAATCCCATCCCGACACCGAATCCCACACCTGTTCCTACTCCCGGAGTAAATCCCATCCCAACACCGATTCCCACACCTGTTCCTACACCTACTCCTGTACCAAATCCTATTTCCACTCCCACTCCACCGAGTCAAGTTTCTCAAGAGGGGAAAGTGTTACAAATACCCCTTGAACAAGAACGAATCGAGGCTAGTGTTAACGCTGTTGAACTAGACACAATTTTCAGCCAAGTTGATGCATCCATCACCAGTCAGTTTGAAACTTATTTAGGGCGCTCAAATACTTCTATCCGTACTCTCTCTGAAGCGCATCAAATTTTACAAGACATTGAAAACGCAACGGGTGTTAAACCGGCACTCATTTATGTGATGTTTGTTCCGGTTGAACCTACAACCATGAATACCTTGTTAACGAATTCCGCTGCCGAAGATAGCGACGAATTAGAACTGTTGTTAGTGACAAGTCAAAAACAACTGATTCGTAAACGGGTGAAGGTGGCAAGAGAACAAGTTCTAAAAGTGGCTGATACCTTTCGCGCTTCAGTGACGAATATAAACAAAGATCGAGATTACTTTGCATCTGCACAACAACTGTACCAATGGTTGATTGCTCCTTTAGAGCAAGATTTGCAAGCCCAAGGCATTGACAACTTAAACTTTATTATGGACGGAGGCTTACGTTCTATTCCTATTGCCGCGCTGCACGATCGCAATCAATTTTTGGTAGAGAAGTATAGTGTAGCAATGATGCCCAGTCTCAGCCTCACCGATATTCGTTACCGAGACATTAAAAACTCCCAAGTCTTAGCCATGGGGGCTGAGAAATTTAAGGAACAAAAACCCTTACCCGCAGTACCGATAGAGGTAGAGGCTATTACTCAAAATCTGTGGAAAGGCAAGGCATTTCTGGATAAGGCGTTCACCTTAGAAAATCTTAAAACACAACGCGATCGCACACCCTTCGGAATTATCCACCTCGCCACTCATGCCGATTTTCGTGCTGGTGACCTCAGCAACTCTTACATCCAACTGTGGAACACAAAGCTGCACCTTGACAAATTACCTCAATTAGGTTGGGATAGTCCACCCGTAGAGTTACTCGTACTTAGCGCTTGTCGTACAGCATTAGGCGATGAAAAGTCTGAACTCGGTTTTGCAGGATTATCGGTGCAAGCAGGGGTAAAGTCTGTTGTAGCCAGTCTGTGGTATGTCAGTGATGCGGGGACACTGGCACTCATGACGAACTTCTACGAGGAGTTGAAATTAGCGCGGATTAAAGCAGAAGCGTTGCAGCAAGCCCAAATTGCTATGATCAAAGGACAAGTCAAACTGGAAAAGGGACAGTTGGTTACGCCTGGGGGTGTGATTCCTTTACCTTCAGAGTTAGCTAACTTACAGGATGCACAACTTACTCATCCCTATTACTGGTCAGCATTCACATTAGTGGGTAATCCTTGGTAAGAGGGGTTGAAGGTTGGAAAGTTGAAGGTTGGAAGACAAAGTGTAGCTGTGTCAGTTCTATATCTGTGAGTTGTTCTAGTTGAGCGAGCGTTAACCACTCAATCATGAATTTGTTCGTTCTCAGACGAGTGGCAGCTAGCATCTCACGACACTAAACTAAGTCTATAGGCTTAGTTTGATTAAAACCGTGGAAACCGTAAACATCCATCAAGCTAAAACAAATCTCTCACGGCTTTTGTCTCGTGTAGAACTTGGAGAAGAAATCATTATTTCAAACCGAGGCATTCCGATTGCGAAGTTGGTTCCGTTTCGCTCTTCGTCAAATCGACAAAATAGTTTAGGACAGGATCAAGGGCTTTTCGTAGTTCCAGAGGATTTCAACGCTGCCTTGCCGGAAGATATCTTGGCAGCATTTGAGGGCAGTGAGGAGTGAAACTTTTACTCGATACAAGGATATAACGGTTGAACTCACCCGAACAGGAATGATTTGACAGATGAAACCATACGCTCTAACTCAGGTTTGTTATGTGTGAGAAGTTCATGTTCCCATAATTCATTTGTATTATCGGAGCAATCTTTTGCAAGAGCTTTTCCGATCTTTTCAAAACTCTTTTTAGTGGCTTTCCTCAGATTTTCTGGGTTAGATTGCGCTCCCAGAACGAACACTCTTTCTTTTAAATCCACTGGAATTTGACTTTTTACATAACTCAACCGATTTTCATCCTTATCAAAATCAATGAGCAAAACAATCCTTCTTTGTGGAAATTGTCGCATTCCAGGCGCATAAACATCCGTCAATTGCTCCACAGCTTTTTTCCAACCCTCAGCAATCGGTACGATTTGAATTGCACTGTTATTAACGTTAAGGTGATTAATAAATCCAATGGCAATCTGGCGATTAGCGTCATCTTCGGGCAAGACAAGCAGGTGCGGCTGATGCTTATTTACGCTCATAGTTCTATATCGCCCAGAATCAAGGCATTTATGAGGTCGCCTGGTATAGGGATATCATTGAGCAGTCTGACCAAAGTTGGCTCTAAGTGGCTTTTTCGATCAAGTACAAAGGTATTTTCATCTGAAAATTGTCGAATTGCTTCAGGATTATGAGATGTTACTAAAATTTGTCCCCTACCCTGAAATGAGCGTCGCAATGATGTGACAAAATGCCCAACTTCTGACAACGAAAGATAGTTATCAGGCTCATCCCAGAAACAAAAAAGTGGGCCGTATGATTTGTTTGCAGCTAAGACGACAGCACAAAGGAAAAAGCATTTCTCACCGTCAGATAGGTCTTTAAAGTCAACACTCAAATTCGCATTATTTGCTTCAAATCGAACAATCATGCTTTTGGAGTCTTTGCCGATCTGCTCATTCAGAAAATCCTGAATGTCAGGCATAACTTCTCGGAGATATTTATCAACCTGTGTGTAGGCGGCAGGATAGCGACTGAGTAACCCAGAAACCCACGCCCCCAAGTTTGAACCATCCCGCTTCGGCTCTAAAGTTTCGCCGTTGGAATCTCCAGTGATCCAGCTTGGGATTGGGGCTAAAATGATCATGCGAGCAAGCCAGGTCTTGAAAATATGAAGTGGATCAGCCTCTGATTGCTCCTGAATTAGTGGAAGAGCAACAAGATGCCAATCAACAAGAAACTGAGCCTCACGATTTTGTGAGCTACTATGGAGAGCGACTTGGGCTTCTTTCCGCGAGTAGATTGGCTCTCCTGAAACTAACAGTTGCTCTTCAAAGATTCTAAGCTCTCTAAATTTTTCTGGTAACTCTAAGGCAAGGACATATTTATATAATTTATTGTCAAGTAATACTTCTATTTCAAATCGGATCGGAATATCAGACCTTCCACGAGCGAAATCTTTCTGTTTGACAAGTTCACGAACTCTATTTGTGCCTCGACTGATGGACTGGAATACTTCTAAAACATGAGAAATAGTTGATTTGCCTGAACCATTTTTTCCAATTAAGAGAGCAGATGGCAGCCCTTTGACGATCAGCTCAAAGTTTTCTAGGCATCTGAAATTGTGTACATATAGTCTTTGGAGCATAACAAATTGATTCCGAGGAGTGGAAAGTGAAAAAATTTTTTATCGGTCTAAGTAGTGATTGTGCATTTCCACAAGTGGTCAGAGAACTTTGTGCTTTTCTGAGCGAGAGAGGGATGAGCTGCCCAATATAGGAGATGAGCTGACATAAATTAACATACATCATTCTTCTGATGTAACTATCAGAGTTCTCATATTTACTACTCAGCCCCAAATCATTCTCCATTCATCTTCGGCACAGGAGATTGTTTCGCTTGCTAGAAATAGGCTTCATCCCATCCCAGAGGGACTTTGAACCCTATTACGTCCCAGCAGAAGCACTCTGCCAAGCTTTTGAGGCAGTTGTCACCCTCTGAAGAAATAGAGAATCTACATAAAAACCATTTCTGCACTGTAATAAGTTAAGTAGAACTACTCAAGGTTCAGTGAGTGCGATCGCTGGAGTATCTTGGTAGGAACTTCAAGTTAGGATAGCGAGTCCTGACAGTACCTGCAATAGTATGTTCTCACGTTCAACAAGGAGATCAGAATGTCAAGTTCACGACAGCAGGGCATTATTGACCAATTCTGTATCTTGTACACCATCGTCAGCTCTAATCATTATTCTGGCATCAAACCCTATGTACACAAGCCATTAAGAGCCAGAATGGAAAAGCTTCTTGTACTTTATCCAGAATGGGAAGAGAGGCAATATGTTCAATATTTTTTAGCCATTCTCAACAATGATTTATCTTTCCCATGGGAACAAGAATTCGCACATTTACACTTGATTGCTTATTTCGATTTGTCTCGCTGTCATTTTATTCGGCAATTTTCTCAAAAATTCCCCTTTCCCGAAGCCACGTTACTCAAACTCTTTGATTTGACAACTGAGTTACTCTATAACCGTGACGAACTCAAAAAAAGCCTGAATCGATATGATGAAAAAGATGCTAGTGGGGCAAATTTAAAAACTTATTTTCAAGGAGTTTTAAAAAATATTATCTTAAAAAAACTTCAAATTGAATCCAACTGGCATCTTTTATGTAATGTAGATTCCAGTAACTCAAGAAAACTCAATAACAGTAAACAAAATTTAAGAGAAGCATTAGAACGGAAAGGATTACTTGAACCTAACCTTTCTTGCTATCTTTTTGCTTGGCAACATTTTCTTCCAGTTTACAAAAATAACAGACTTTATCATCCTAACCGAAAAGAGAAAAAAAAATGGCCTGAACCCGAACCCACAGATTTTGAGCAAACAGCCAAGGATTACAATACCCATCGATTTCAAGCAACTGCTCCTTTCCAAGTATCTTCGGGGCCAGAAGTAACACCTGAAACCATTAGGCAATGGATGAATGATTGTATTAAAGCATTACAGCAATACTCTCAAATTATTGAGATATCCTATGATGCGAATACCGACAACAATCCAAACTACCTCTCACTAACTTCTGGAACAGGACTAGAATTAGACTCGGAGAAAAAATCCGTCAATTTTATACAAGATATTGACCATTACCTTGAAGCAAAAATCAAAGAAATTGAGAGTAACCTTGATACCATTCGCAGCAAAATTCCTGTACCAGTTCGTAGGGCAGTAATGCCATTGTGCTACCCTCATGAGCTTTCTTTACTAGTTCAAGAGCAATTTGCCCAGAAAGTTGGGGTTAATCAGGGCACTGTCGCCCGTTATATATCTAATACCTATAAAGCTCCCTTACTCAATAAACTTGATCAATTGATTGAAATCAATGTTGGTACTAACTACTCTAGCTGGTTACAAAAACGGATACAACAATTTTTAGAAACAAGATTCTCAAATCCTAAGTCTTCGGATTTAGTTGAAAAAACCATAATGGATAGCATTCAAACGCTTGATACCTGCGAACAAATGATTTTAAGGCTTCACTATGGTAAAAGAATGACTTTAGAAGAAGTTGCAAAATATATGAAACAAAATCATGAATTAGAAATTCCTGGCATTCTTTCAAATTTAAATACAGCAAAACAAGAATTGCATGAAGCGGTAATTAATCAAATGACAACTTTTAAAATAGAGTATGTTAGCTCTTGGTTAAAACAATACTACTATAAAATGATTCATTCCCAACTTCTTAATACATTTCATCATTTAGAGATTCCTTTTCAAGAGGCGATCAAGATGCGATATTGCCAAAACTTGAATGAGCAACAAATCAAAAATATTAAGTGGGTTGGAACCATAAATCAAGCGAAACAGCAATTGGAACATTCATTAATGCGGTGGAGTGAGGAAACATGGAATATTTCTTTAGAGCCAGAAAAAAAGCAGGTGAGTGAAGTGGTTGAAATCTGGCTCAAAACTTTGCATTCTGTTGAATTTTAACTTAATTTTTGGAGGAATCATGGTGTTGACTTTACGAGACTTATCAACGGCTTACCCGGAACAGATTTGGTTAAAGCTATCAACTGAACTTCAAACTTCAGCATGGCAGCGATCGCAAAATCATTCCAATGCAGCCGCTTGCTGTAATGCTTATCTCAATGACCTTTGTTTGAATACATTTATTCCTTGGTTTGAGGCATGGTTTGAAGAAGAGCAAATCCCTGAGGAGATGCTTAACCTTCAACCTGTTTCTATCAATATTTTTCAGAAATTTTTTTTGTCAAGTATCTGGGAATTTGTCAACGGAGCTGCTATTGATATAGGGGAAATACGGTTAGTACTGATTCCCAGCGAAACCCCGGATATCGATGAATTTTGCATTCCTCAAGAATGGGTTGATATTCCCAGTTGGAGAGCAGACTACTACTTAGCTGTGCAAGTTAACTTAGATAACCCAGAGGAGGCTTGGATACGGTTTTGGGGATATATTAGCCATGAAAAGCTCAAGAAAAAAGGACTTTATGAAAAAAGCGATCGCGCTTACTATATCGAGCAGCATCATTTAGCGAAAGACCTGGATCTAATGTTACTCGATCCACAACCTGTTCTTGAGCCAAATTTACGAGTAGAACCTGTACCGCATTTATCAACACAAGCAGTTAACTCCTTATTGGAACAACTAAGCCATTCATCTATTGCTTCTCCTCGCCTCAGGGTTGAATTTGAACAGTGGGCTGCCTTCCTAGTCAATGAAGAATGGAGGCAAAAGCTATATGAACGACGGTTACAGCCTGTTGTCTCAACCCCAATCTCACACCCAACCCGGATTAATTTAGGAGCATGGTTTCAGCAAGTTTTTGAATCAGGGTGGCAATCTGTTGAAGGATTGTTAAATACAGATTCAGAGCGCTTAGTCTTCAGTTTTAGGCAACGAAAACCAACCTTGCCGGAAGCCAGAACAGTTGTAGTTGAGGGAATTAAACTCATTGATTTGGGCATAGAACTAGAGCATCAATCTGTAGCCTTGTTGATTGGTTTAGTTCCTGAGAATGAGCAACGAGTGGGAATACGAGTACAGCTTTATCCGGCTGGAAGACAAACCTACTTGCCAGCCAATATCAGACTCGCCTTACTGTCTCAGTCAGGAACCCCACTTCAGGAATATAGTGCACGAGTCCAAGATAGTTTGATTCAGCTCAAACGATTTAGCTGCCCGATGGGAAAAAGCTTCAGCATCCAAGTCTCTCTCAATGATTTTAGTATTACCGAAGCGTTTGCGATCGCACCTGCCACCATCCCAGAGTTATGAGTGATTTAGTTCTCTTAAATCTCGGTAGAGGCAACTTGCAAAATGGCTTTCCTTTAGTCACAGCTCAGTTAGAGAAAGAACGCCATTCCCCAAGGATGCAATTTACGGGCTATTTACCGACGGCCCCAGATATTCTTGACCTTTACCGTCGGTGGCAATTACTCTATGAATTACTTTATCAAGCTCGCGCTCTAACCCTGCCTCGGCGTCAACCGCAATCGATTGATGAAGACATTATTATTGATAACTCTGACGTTACTCATGTATGTGATGCGGATTTATATGAGGTTTGTCAAGAGTTAGAAAACCATATTGATGCATGGCTCGATTCTGAAGGATTTAGCGAAATCTCTCGGCAGCTCTATAAGCAATTAGATTCAACTCAAGAAATTCGAGTAATTATCCAAACGGAGGATAGTCAACTCAGAAAACTGCCTTGGTATATTTGGCGTTTTTTCAAAGATTATCCTTTAGCAGAAGTCTCCTTAAGTCCCCTCACTTTTGCACCGGGAAAAACGGTAGTACATTCAGCTCATCAAGTCAGAATCTTGGCCGTCATTGGGGATTCAGCCGGAATTGATGTAGAGGCAGATCAACGATTACTGAAACATTTACCAGACGCCCACACCGTTTTTTTGGTAGAACCTCAGCGTCAAGAGTTAAATGAGCAGCTTTGGGATAACCAGGGGTGGGATATTCTATTCTTTGCTGGGCATAGTTTGACGCAATTAGATGGGGAGACGGGTCAGATTTATATTAATCGTGGGGAAAGTTTAACCATTCCTCAATTAAAGTATGCCCTAACAGAAGCGATCGCACGCGGCTTGCAACTGGCAATTTTTAACTCCTGCGATGGATTGGGATTAGCGCGGCAGTTGGCAGATTTGCACATTCCCCAAATTATTGTGATGCGGGAACCTGTACCTGATCGAGTCGCCCAAGAATTTTTGAAATACTTTCTCCTCGAATTGGCTGGAGGCCGGACATTTGATTTAGCCGTGCGAAAAGCGCGGGAACGGTTGCAAGGGATAGAAACTGAATTTCCCGGTGCGAGTTGGTTGCCTGTGATTTTTCAAAATCCGGCGGAGGTACCGCCTAAATGGCAAGATTTTCTCCACCCACTAGAACCCCCAATTCCCTCTCCCCAACCGATTCATCCACCAGTTCCAACCTTGTGGCGCACTTGGCAAACAGTGCTGTTAGTGAGTTGGGTGGTGACAGGTTTGGTGATGGGAGTGCGCTGGATGGGACTTTTGCAATCCCAGGAACTCAAAACGTTTGATACTTTGATGCGGATGCGGCCGGCTGAAAAAACCGACGATCGCCTATTGATCATTACCATTAATGACAAAGATATCAAGTATCAAGACCGTCAGGGCATGAAACGACAAGGGTCATTAGCCGATCAAGCCCTCGTTCAGCTTATCAATAAACTAAAACCCCATCAACCGGCCATCATTGGGTTAGACATCTACCGCGACCCCTCTACCTTAACGTTAGACCCCGATTTTGCTGAGAAAGCAGCTCGTTTGCGAGATGAGCATTTCATTGATATCTGCCAAGTCGGGGGGGGATTGAGAAATTCCCCAGAAATTCCCCCACCTCCTAGCATCTGGTTAAAACAAGTCGGGTTTAGCGATTTGCCAATTGACCCCGATTTAGTCGTCCGTCGGCAAATTTTTGGGATGTCACCAGGGACTCCGGATGGATGTTACACCGATAAATCGTTCAGCTTCCAAATTGCTTATCGTTATTTAAT
>CBKWLJ010000380.1:0-9406 GCA_966675205.1 uncultured bacterium | reverse complement strand
CCACCATTGACAACAGCATTAATGGCATGGCTGGCAACACAATTTTGAGATAGCTAGCTGCTGTTACTTGCACTGTAGCATCGCCTGCTCCAAGCAGTGCCAAGATACCGTCGAGTCCTACCAAGCTCATCACCGATGCAACAACTCCAATCCCCAAAGCAAGGAGTAGGCTAGTGCGAGTTGTTGCCGCTACTAGTGTCCGGTCTCCACTACCAATCGCCCGTCCTATAAGGGCGACTGAACCCACTGAAAACGCCGCCAAAATGCTGGAAATCGACCAAATTAGCGGCCCACTAATTTGCATGGAGGCAAGAGATTCTGTACCATGACGACCAAGCATTAATCGGTCTACCAGAAACACCAGCGTTTCTAATAACGATTGACCCATTACAGGGATAGCCAGATGCACAACATCGCGAATGAGGGCGCGACGGTCTACAGCGTTTGTCTGTTGAGTGAGAACCAAGGTTTTATTGAATTTAGGAAGCACAGCCAATTGGGTAAAAAAGACTACCGCTACTTTCGTAACGAGAGAGATTGTTTGATCACTCTTGTAGGAGGCGGATTGCCTTAAGGAGCATCAACGAAAAATATTCATTAAAGTTCTTGCAAAAGTCGAATTGACCCCCCTGAGTCCCCCCGAAATGGGGGGAAGAAATCTTACTCCCTCTCCGCTTCGGGGAGGGTTGGGGAGGGGTTCTTTATATTTTTGCAACACGTCTATTCCTCAACTCGTTCCGCAAATCTCAACTTCGCAGAACGAGAACGGGGGTTTTCCTCCAGTTCCTTCTCTTGTGCTGTAATTGGCTTTTTGGTTATTACCTTTAATAAGGAAGAGTCCTTAAAGCTATGCTTAACAATTCGGTCTTCTAAACTGTGAAAACTGATAATTCCAATTCTGCCTCCAAGTTTCAACCAATTGGGTGCTTTCTTGAGGAAGGTTTCTAGGGAGGCAATTTCCTGGTTTACAACAATGCGGAGAGATTGAAAAACGCGAGTCGCTGGGTGAATTCTACCGTAGCGGTATTTGGGAGGGACACTATATGCGATCGCATCCGCTAATTCAGTCGTTGTCTTAAACGGCCGTTTCTCAACAATCTTCCTCGCTATCCGCCGTGAGAGTCGTTCTTCCCCATACTCATAGAACACCTTCGCCAGTTCCGCCTCATCCCAATGATTGATAATTTCTCCAGCAGTGAGAGACTGGCTTTGATCCATTCGCATATCTAAATCAGCGGTATGGCGAAAACTAAAGCCTCGCTCTGGAATATCAAACTGAGCAGAGCTAACGCCCAAATCAGCGATAATGCCATCAAATAAGATATCCCTTGGCTTGTAATCAGCAAAATTCCCGTGCCAGAACTGGACACGCTCTATGTAGGGTGCTAACTTGACTTTTGCGGCTGTGATCGCATCTGCATCTCGGTCAAGCGCTGTAACTTGGACATCTGCTGCTGCTTCTAAAATCAACTGGCTGTGTCCACCTCCACCCACTGTCGCATCCAGGTAATGCCCACCCGGACGGATAGCCAATCCTTCAACTAATTCCTGGCTCAACACGGGAACGTGTAGAAACGCTGCTGTATTCACTCCCTGAGCCTCTATCTCCGCCATATAATTAAAGATGCAACAAAACTCAATAAATTGGTAACAGACCTACTGCCATAAAGCTATCAGATAAAAACCATAAGCGACTTTCTACGTTGTCTGTTGTCTGTTGTCCATTGTTAAATAACAAAAGCTAACTGTCTCTTGTTGCAACTGTCTAACCTGCGCCAAAGGGGAAATTGCTGATTTATGGCAAAAATTGAAACCAGAACAGAACCCATGGTTCTCAACATGGGGCCGCATCATCCTTCCATGCATGGAGTGCTGCGACTCATTGTCAGCCTCGATGGTGAGGATGTGATCGATTGTGAACCGGTCATCGGCTATCTGCACCGGGGAATGGAAAAAATTGCCGAGAACCGCACTACCATCATGTACGTTCCCTACGTCAGTCGGTGGGACTATGCGGAGGGGATGTTCAATGAGGCGATTACCGTCAACGCCCCAGAAAAGTTAGCAGATATCCCCGTGCCCAAACGCGCCAGCTATATCCGCGTCATCATGCTGGAGTTGAACCGGATTGCCAACCACCTACTGTGGTTGGGGCCATTCATGGCTGACGTGGGTGCTCAGACGCCGTTCTTCTACATCTTCCGCGAACGGGAGATGATTTATGACTTGTGGGAAGCCGTCTCAGGTTATCGGATGGTGAACAACAACTACTTCCGTATTGGTGGGGTAGCTGCTGATTTGACTTACGGATGGGTGGATAAGTGCTCTGACTTCTGTGACTACTTTATGACCAAAGTAGACGAGTACGAGCGTCTCATTACCGATAACCCCATCTTCCGGCGACGGGTAGAAGGAGTTGGCACAATAACTCGTGAAGAAGCGATTAATTGGGGACTGTCTGGCCCGATGCTGCGGGGTTCTGGTGTGAACTGGGATTTACGCAAAGTTGACCATTACGAGTGCTACGACGACTTTGACTGGGAAGTACACTGGGAAACGGCTGGAGATTGCTTCGCTCGTTACTTAGTGCGGATTCGCGAGATGCGCGAGTCAGTTAAGATTATCCGCCAAGCTTTGAAAGGATTACCGGGTGGTCCTTATGAAAACTTGGAAGCGAAGCGGATGATGGAAGGGAAGAAATCCCAGTGGAATGACTTCGACTACCAGTTCGTTGGTAAGAAAATTGCTCCTACCTTTAAGATTCCTGCTGGCGAACACTATGTCCGTCTCGAAAGCGGCAAAGGTGAACTAGGCGTTTTCATCATGGGGGATGATAATGTCTTCCCTTGGCGTTTTAAGATTCGCGCTGCCGATTTCAATAACTTGCAGATTTTGCCTCATCTTCTGCGGGGTGTGAAGGTTGCCGATATTATGCCGATTCTTGGCAGTATTGACATCATTATGGGTTCGGTAGATAGGTAACAAAGAGGGTAAGGTTCAAGCATTATGTAACTCTACCGAATACATTAGTAATTGTTTTAAGGCAAAAGAAGGCTTTCTTCCTTTTGCCTTTTTATTTTTTGTAGCAGCACACTGAAGTATCAAAGGCTACAGTTTTGAGAGCTGCTTAACCGTTTGAATAAGGCTACCTAGCTGTCTAAGATGACAGGAACCAGAAGGAGTGTTACATGGCAATTCCGGAAATTACCCAAAAACTTTTAGCTGCAAAAAAGGCAAAAGGGATAACTTTTGCTGACTTAGAAAAGATAATTGGACGTGACGAGGTATGGATTGCCGCAGTAATCTACCGCCAAGCTAGTGCTTCTGAAGATGAGGCGAGTAAATTGGTTCATGCATTAGGATTAGAACCAGATATTGCCGCAGAACTTACAGAGTTTCCTGTGAAAGGGTCTTTAGATCCAGTGATTCCCACTGACCCGCTGATTTATCGATTTTATGAGATTATGCAAGTGTATGGAATGCCGATGAAAGCGGTGATTCACGAAAAGTTTGGTGATGGCATTATGAGTGCGATTGACTTTACCTTAGATGTGGAGAAGGAGGAAGACCCCAAAGGCGATCGCGTTAAAGTGATTATGTCGGGTAAATTTCTCCCTTACAAAAAGTGGTAATGAGCATAATTCGTAGTTAGAAATTCGTAATTCGTAATTAAGGACAAATCAGAATCTCCCGCAACGACAAAGTTGTCTGTATTCAGTTGGGGTTAAATCTCCATCTGAATATCAGCTACCCTCTTCATAGCGGGATGAAGTCTATTACAAACTACGAATTGTTAAAAAAGCTTTTGGATTGAAGGTGGGCATTATACACTAACACTAATATGAGTTTTTTTTCCTCTGTGAATAGTGCCCACTCTGCGCTGATTCAAAATGATGTAAGGTGAGTTTTTCTACTGTTTGGGAGATGCAATCATTTTCTTGATATAACATTTGTGTTTTTCCCCGATAACAGCTTGAGCGTAGCTTTGCACACTTTCAGTCCAAGGGAAATTAGCCATTCTTGCTCGCCACTGCATTCCAGGGATGGGCTGTAAGTTCAACGCTTCTCGCAGCAAATACCTGAAGATGCTAATTGCTGGAGCGTCTGGATCAAAGGTATCGCCTTGCAGGTCGGCATCCCAGGTACCAATCATGCTAAATATAGTGCGAGAACTCTTGAGCTTGATAATCCATTGAATACTAAAGCGATGAGTCCTGAAAACCGCATCTTCATGAATTAATGAGCGCTCAAAATCTGACATCTGACTTCCTCGCGGACGACTTCTGCGTAAGGCGATTCTTAGCGCTGCTAAATTATCAAGAGTAATCAGCAGATTAACACGAGGATGGTCTCGGTGGTACATATACCAGGTTCCCACCGCACCTGGAGAATCTCGTTCCACAGAAACAAGAACAGTTAAATCATCCTGGGAATAGGTTCGCTCAATAATTGTTAAAACTCTTTCTTGGGTGCGCCTTCCCAAAAAAACTTGACGAACCCACTTCCTTAGCCACCAAAACCATGCTACTAAGCTATTTTCTTGATCCACGTTCTGTGTTCGGCCTAAAAAAATTCCCAGGCTTTTTAGGGCTTATCGACTGAGCTGAACCATTAACAACCTTGCGGGAGTCCCCAAGTTCTACGTAGTAACCTGGGGAGTGACATTCTCTTTGCAACTTACAAACTTGATGTGTATTTCTTGTGAATTTGCTATTTTAGCCCCCTGATAGCATAAGTCCTGAATGAATCTATCCTCCAATAATAATTTCAGCTATGTTCTTAAAGCTTTGGTGTTAGCGTAGTAGTCCGCCACAGTCACTTTGACGGGTGAAAATTCTCCGCGTCCGGAGCGTCCGTCCTAACCCGTCAATTTTGAGTTGGTCGAGTAGTCGTAGGACGAAAGGCAGCCTGATGCATCAAACGCTAGCCAAGCTAGTGCTAACAGTAAAGCAAAGCTATCCCTCTTGCCATTCACCTTTCCCTGCAATAGAGACGTTTTTAAAGAATAACCGTTCCCGTTTGTTTTATTCAACAGGCTAACGTATTAGGAGAGTTAGTATTCTTCAATAACCTGAGTGACCTTTTTACGTTTCAAGGGGTAAGCCTTACAGTTGGATTAACAAGAACCGTGTTAGTCACATACACCTCGTAATGGCATTTTTCCTAGCCAATCCCAGGACTGGTTGGTAATAGTCACTTTCTTCTACGTCCCCTGAGTAAAATTTTCTTGGCAGGAGGATAGTTTCGGTATAGTCACAACATTAGGTTGCTTAATCGAATTAGTATTCAGGCTCTAATAATGGATTTCCTCGCCCAGTCTCTCGTATTTTCTAAATAAATTAGCACTCTTTTCCAACGCCTTGTCCAATCTTCGTTTAGTTTCATCATTTTCTTGACATTTTCTAGGTAAGCAAGAGTCGTACTACGCTCATCATTATCCGGGCAGCGTTCGAGAATCAAATTATGAAGCTGTTGCCAATGTTCCTCCCAGTTGTCCGGGTTGGGATGGAAAATTGCCTCGAACAAATTCCGCCAGAAAAACTCAATGGTGCCAATATCTTTTAAGTTTTCAGGGGTTGGTTTATCCCACCCTGTGTGGCGAGCGCGTAAATCACTAATACGGGGGAAATTTCCGATCATATTAGGAGGGGTCAAATCACTGCTCCATAAATTTTAGCGATACCCAAAAGCATCGGCAGATCCGATTACATCCCTTAAACGGCTTAATTATATACCACAAAGGTTGAAGGTTTGATGGTCGTTAGCGCAGTGGGGTGTAGCCCAGGGTAGAGATTTTCATGACACGAGTTATGTACATTAGCTTTGGCGTACCCTAGTGCAAGAAGGCTCCAAGGCAGGGGGCAGGAAGCTCCAAAGGATATTGCTTGTACTGTACGTAGCGTCAGCTAGGCTGAGTTCATACTACTTATCTTAACAAAATCAACCCTCTAAAATCTCCAAGACAGCTTTGGGCGAAAGCTTATCCTTAAACCAAACGACTTTTACGGGTATATTCTCCACCTTGACGCCTGCTTTATCCAAATTTAGGCGTTCTGAAATGGCAATAATCAAGTTGTCGCATTCAGCTCGACGTAACTGAGAAAATTTCTTTTGCAAGTATTCTGGACGCCAGTAACCGATGATTTCTAATAAGTAAGTACGACCATCGGGATGGACGAGGCGAAAGTCGGGAATCATCACGCTACCAGGGATAGGGATGAGATCAACTTCTCGTTCGAGTACCCACTCCGTTTTTTGGGAGTCCCAACGGTTGGCAAAGGATGCCTCTAACATACTGTCATAGGTATTACCAGGAGGATAATGAGTGACCAAACTGCATTGGTCATTAAGACTGAAACGCCCAGTTTTAGGGGTGCCTGTATAAGGGTCGCGGCTTTGTAAGGTGGCTGTGAGGCTCCATTTGGTAACGTGGAGTAAGGCTGGGAGCAGTTTAGCGATCGCTAAACCATAGCGCGTACTCGGTTTAAATAAACTGGTGGGACCATCGATAGTAATGGTAAAGCCGTGGTCAGCATCGCCTTCGATGTAACTCATCAGTCCAAATAACTTCAAATAGCGGAATAACAGTTTATACTCCCCAGGAACGTTCCGGTGAGCGTTCAGTGTCATCTGACTCGCCCGATAGAAAATTCCCTGTACTTGAGATAAGTTGTAGCGGTGTAACAATGCCTCCGGTGCGGGGTCATCAAATTGAGTCAGGATGCGATTTTCCTGCAAATCGGCATAAAGGCCTGTGCGAATTTGCTGGGGTAGAACTTCGCGGTTTAACTCTTGAGAGAGGGCAAGACTTAACTGTTCTAGTGTTGCCTCTGTTGCTTGAGGACTGGGAACAGATTTAGCAGCCAGAACAAAAACCTTCTCCCGCAATTCCTTGGGTTCTAGGGGACTGACAATTTCAAAGGTGCAGAAGCTACTTTTGAGAATATGGGCTAAACCCCGTTTGAGGCGGTAGTCGGGGCTATCTCCTTCAAATTCCAATAACTGTCGGTCGAGGTTCCCTTGGGTACTACCTACAGCATTTTGAAAACAGGTGATTAATTCGGTTGCGATCGCACAATTTTCAGAGTTAATGGGCAAGTGTTTTGGGATAATTGTTTCACCATTTTGCCGATTAATTAACAGTTCAGTCGGGAGCATAGATTAGTTTAGTAGTTTATGCATCTATTGCCATGGTATAGGTTGAGATAAACTAAAAGTATAGAGCCTTAATTGTGGGTTGTTTCCACCTGCTAAAAGAGTCAATTCCCGCACGGATAGCTGAACTCCATTCAAGAGGGCTTAATGTCAATCGCAAGTTCGCGGAAGTGGGCTTGAGCAATGAATTTCCTTGCGGGTGAGAGCTAAGGAGACAAAACCTAAAATCTAAAGATAGACGTAAGGTTAGGCAAGTCTGTTGAGCTAACTACTTATGCTATCCCTCCATCAACAAAAATTTTTCTTGCCTCCTCTACCTGTGGTGGGATGATTGAGGAGTTGGATCAGGAAAAAGTATCAAGTCTGTAGAAGGGGGATTGAGGGGATTAAATCTGCTCTGTGAACAGTCTTGCAATAACCAAAGTTCAATGAAGTAGATGGATGTTGATCAGAACAAAAGTCATGTAAGGAGGGTGAATCAAGATGAGTAGAGTACGACCAAGACGACGGACTTTGTTTTACACCATCTACAGAACCCTAGAGTGCCGACCCGATAGTTTTGAGGATTGGTACCAGCAGGGGAATGCATTATCTGAGATGGAACGCTATGAAGAAGCTCTCGCCAGTTATGACAGAGCCTTGGAGTACAATCCAGATGAATATTGGGCTTGGTACGGACGAGGCGATGTTCTAGATGCGTTGGGGCGTTATGAAGAAGCGATCGCGAGTTATGACAAAGCATTAGAAAATAAACCCAGGGACTACTGGGCTTGGTGTCAGCGAGGTAGTGTGCTGCGGCAACTGGAACGCTACGAAGAAGCGATCGCCAGTTATGACAAAGCCCTAGAAGAGCGTCCTTGGGACTACTGGGCTTGGTATAACAAAGGGCGAGTAGCGTTAGAAGATTTAGATTGGTACGAAGAAGCGATCGCCTGTTTCGATAAAGCCTTGAAAGAACGGCCTGACGATTATTGGAGTTGGTACCGTAAAGGGGATGCGTTGCGGCAGTTGGAATCTTACGAAGAAGCGATCGCTTGTTATGACAAAGCCCTCGATCAGCGGCCACGAGACTACTGGGCTTGGTATCGGCGGGGAGATGCCTTGCGTCACTGGGGACAACTTGAAGAAGCCCTTTCTAGTTATGACAAAGCATTGGATGTGAAACCGACAGACTACTGGGGTTGGTATCAACGAGGTGAGATATTAAGGCAGTTAGGTCGATATGAGGAAGCGGTTAACAACTACCAAGAAGCGATCGCAACTGAACCCGATGATGAATATGCTTTGTACAACCAAGCCTGCTGCTATGCGTTGCTAGGTAATGCCCAATTAGCGATCGCAAGACTGCAAGATGCGATCGAACTCAATCCCGATGAATATCGAGAGTCAGCCAAAACTGACCCTGATTTTAACAATCTGCGGGTCAATCTTGAGTTTCAAGCGTTGCTTGCTGGTCAAAGAGTTTCTTGTTAAATGATGAAGGACTTATGCAATTGTTTAAACGATGAGTAGATTGGCTGCATAAGTCCTCTTTATCCAAAGGAATACTGTTAAGCCAGTGCAGCGCCAAACAGATCGCCCGCCTCATTAGCCCCTAGACCCGCTTGATCCAACCCTTGGTTAGCTACGAGTCCGGAAGCAGAACCATTAAACAAAAAGGCAAATCCTGACTGGGCACTTGTCCCAGGTGCTTCACCAGGAGTGCCCACAACTAGGTCGTCATAACCATCGTTGTTGTAGTCTCCTACCGTCAAGGCTTCACCAAAGCGATCGCCCGCCTCATTCACTCCCAAAGTTGCCTGATCCAACCCTTGGGAGGCTACGAGTCCGGAGGCAGACCCTCTAAAGATAAATACATACCCGGCTTGTGACGCAGAGCCAGGGGCTTCCCCAGGGGCACCCACGGCTAAATCATCATAACCGTCGTTGTTAAAGTCTCCTACCGCTAAAGTAGCACCAAATAAATCGCCAGCCTCATTAACTCCCAAGCCTGCCTGATCCAATCCTTTGGAGGCTACTAGTCCAGAACCTGAGCCATTAAATACAAAGGCAAACCCGGACTGGCCACTCGCTCCCGGTGCCTCTCCAGGGGCACCCACCACGAGGTCATCATAGCCATCATTATTAAAGTCTCCCACTGCTAAGGCTTCACCAAAGCGATCGCCCGCTTCATTGGCTCCTAAACCGCTCTGATCTATTCCTTGTTTGGCGACTAATCCGGAAGCCGAACCATTATACAAAAAGGCATAGC
>CBKWLJ010000379.1:0-9415 GCA_966675205.1 uncultured bacterium | reverse complement strand
CTAAGGCAGTTTTACAAGCACTTAACACTAATAACTCTACCGCTGGGTTACTCCAGCCCAACTCCCGCAATTGATTTAACCGTAACTTAGTATCCCAAAGTTCAATATAAGAGTTTTGAGGTGCCCCAGCTCGGAAAGAAGCATGAGTCGCCAAATGAATCACTCCAAAAGGCTCTTTGTCCCGCTGGGCTTTCAGGTTTGACAAAGTGAAAGCATCGTTCAGAAATGACTTGCCCTCCCACAAAGAAGACGTAATCACTGATAACTCAACAGGCACTGCTGGTAAGGGCTTTTGATTGGAAAAATTCGCCACCCCCATTGCCAAAACCTCTGCCCCTTTAAGGCTTCTGTAGCGCGTATCGGTAAGGCTGAGCGTCGGCATTAGACCAATACTGTATTGCTCGATCAAAAACTGCTGACCATCATAAAGAGCCGCCATGGGGATAGAGCGCAAACCTCTATCCATAATGAAGCTCAAATTCTGGATACCTCGCGCTTTTAAATCAGGTTGTAAGGGAGTCAAAAACCATTGATAAAGTTTCTGACCTGGAGCCTCATAGCCGCGGCCACTCTGAGCATTAGTGACTTCAGACTGAAATTGTCGAACAACTTTGAGAACTTCTTCCCGTGTTGCTCCTGTAACTCGGCGGCGAATGGGTTCCCCTCGGGCCGTTACCAGTACTAGTTCCAGTTGGTCTTCCGAATGTTGAATGTCTAAATTTAGATTTGAGACAGGGTAAGACGCATCGGTAGCTCTATCAGCGACCAATACTTGCGGTACAAATGTCGCATAGATCAGAGCGGGTTTGATGCCTGTCGCTTCCTCAACTTTTCGCAGAGTACTACGAATTTCTGCCAGAGTTAATGTTTGGGCATTATCAGATTTCCCAAAGTATTGTTCAAATTGACGTGTTAATGGCTGCTCAAGGGATGAAATTAAAGTAGGTTCCCCCTTAATGGCAGAAGAGCCTTTATCTATCACCGATGGTGATGATTGGGATGAGTTCGCTAGCAGGGGATAGTTTGTACTGGTATCAGAGAGATTGGTTGACCCTTGGTTGAAAGTATTGTTTGTCTTGCCAGTATCTGATGAATGAGTTGTGTTATTCCCTGGAGTATTAGGTCTACCGTCCCCTAACGAATTACTAGGAGTACCACTTTGGGAATCTGCGCTGCTATTTGGGGTTTTACTCACACTTGGGGATGTGCTACTACCTTGAGTCTTCCCAATGGTAGATGTACCATTTGTACTGCCTGTATTCGTGCCGCTCGATGTTGTGCTACCGCTAGAGGGAGCGCCTGCTGGGGTTGAGATACTACTGCCTGCATTAGTATTGCTGCCAGTATTGTTGCCACCACTGGTTCCGCCTGGTGGAGTTGAAATACTGCCACCGCCAGTATTGCCGCCAGTATTGTTGCCACTGGTTCCGCCTGGTGGGAGTGGAGGATTGCTGCCGGCATTGGTATTTCCTCCGGTATTGTTGCCACTGGTTCCGCCTGGTGGGGGTGGAGGATTGCTGCCGGTATTGGTATTCCCTCCGGTATTGTTGCCGCCACTAGTGCCACCTGGTGGAGTTGAGATGCCGCCAGTATTGTTGCCGCCACTGGTTCCGCCTGGTGGAGGTGGGGGACTGCCTCCAGTATTGCCGCCATCGGTATTGGTATTCCCTCCGGTACCACTTGGTGGAGTTGAGACGCCACCGCCAGTATTGCCGCCAGTATTGTTGCCACCACTGGTACCACCTGGTGGGGGTGGAGGATTGCCGCCGGTATTGGTATTATTGCCGCTATTGGTACTGCCTCCGGTACCGCCTGGTGGAGGTGGGGGGCTACCTCCGGTATTGGTATTCCCTCCGGTACCGCCTGGTGGAGGTGGGGGGCTGCCGCCGGTATTGGTATTACCACCAGGATTATTACTACCTCCGGTATTACTATTACCTCCGGTATTGGTATTCCCTCCGGTATTGCTGCCACCACTAGTGCCGCCTGGTGGAGGTGGGGGACTGTCGCCAGTATTGGTACCGCCTCCGGTATTGGTACCGCTTCCAGGTGGATTGATACCACCCAAGCCTTGATTAGGTCGTATTGTCAGGCTACCTTGACTTCCTGAACCTGCGTTAGTTTGATTAATTTGGTCGGTTGGAATGTTAATGCTGCCCCCAGCAACCGCAGTGATAGAACCGGAATTTCCCTGTCCTATGTCACTGGTGTTAATACCGCCATTAACGTTAATATTGCCTCCGGTAGCCAGCAAATTCACAGAACCTGCATCACCCGAACCTGCATCACTCGAATTGATCTGACCAGTGCTAATGCTACCTTGGGCTGTCATTCTTACAATTCCAGCATCAGCTGTAGTTAGAGCGGAGGTATTGATGTCTCCAACATTAATATTGCCTGCTGCTTTTAAAATCAGTGCCCGACTGGTCGTTAAAGCCTGATAATCTGGATCTGTCGTGGGGATTGCCCCCATCGTGTCGGGTGAAGTGATGGTAATATTGCCTGCTGTAATACTCCCCCCGGACTCTACCTTTAAGGCGGCTCCTGTATAGGTACCTAAAGAGACATCGCTAGTTGAGGTAATGATGGGGTCAAACAGACTCAGGGTTGTACCTCCCCCCCCTGATAAGTTACTAAACTGAACTCTCCCACCACTAGTGACGTGACTGTCAAATGAGATAATTCCATCGCTGATAACTCTGAAGTCACCACCGCTTTGGAAGGGGGTCGTCCCTAGCGAATTTATAGCATTGAGGGCTAAGATATCAACTTTGTTGTTGCCTCGGATAAGGAGGTTTTCTCCTGCCCGGGCAACAAAAGGGTTGGTTGCTGTATCTCGTACCTGAACAGTATTCTGTGCTAAAAGATTTAAGTCCCCTGTTGTCTGTAGCTGACTTTCTACGAGACTAAGGTTATTTTGGGCCCAAAGGGTTGCATTTTGCGCGGTTACACTTCCTTTGACAGCAACATCGCCTTGTTCAACGGTGAAACCATGCCCTGTCAGTTCTACCTTACCAGCACTATTAACCTCAACCCCATCCGTTGAACCGCTCCCTGTCAGTAATGTTGGTAAATCAACAGGTGTAATCGATTGTGGCTGTCCATCTACGATTCTGGGTGCGATTTCTAAACTGAGTATCAGCCCCGGTTGACTCAGTTTTACCATACTTGTACCGGGCACTGCTGCGATCGCGATCGCTCCTTCTTCGGAACTCAATTGCCCAGTATTGAGGACACTGCCGCCGAGTAAGGCTAAATCGCCCGATTGGACTGCCAGGTTCCCTTGATTAATGATGCTTCCGGGTTGAGATACATTAAAATCAAATTGATTGGGAGAACCGACTAAATCTCCATAGCTATTTGGCCCAAAGGCATTGAACCCAGTATTGTTATCTAAACCAATACTTGTTGCTGTCGTAGCTGTAAAGGAAGCCGGAACATTCAAGCTAGCATTTGGACCAAATACAATCCCCGCCGGATTCATCAGGTAGAGATTAGAATTACCTCCTGTAACTTGGATGAGACCGTTAATAATAGAAGGGTTGCCGCCGTTAATGCGAGCTAGTATATTCTGGATAGATGGATTGGAAAGAAAGTTGGCTATCTGTCCTGCGTCTAGACCAAACTGAGTGAAGCTGTGAAAAAGGTTAGTTCCAGCTAGAACTCCGCCCCCGATATCGAGCTGCTGGGGATTGCTTAAGGAAGGGGTGACAGTGGTATTTGTATCGTTAGGAGTAGATACGATTTGTGCCCCTACTTCTGATGGCATCAAGCTTAAAACCAAAGGCAGTACGAACAGACCTATTTGTCTGCCTATCCATACTCTACTGACTTGTCCTTCAACGATATGACGCGATACCCCTTCAGGAATTGAGGTTTTCTCTTCCCTGGGTTTTGCGTCCAGCAAATCGCTGATTCTACACACAGCTTTTTCCTCTAGCTTCTTTTAGAACTAAACACGCCGCTTACTTTCAGCGACTTAGCACTACTAGCTCAACTTCATCCTTCTAACTACAGGGAAATAAAAATCAAGTTAAACTGCCCCTGCTACTTTTACCTACCTTTAGTTTGACTGTTTTTTGAGGGAACAGTCAAAATTTTTTTAGATTATTACTCTTCCGTAGAAGTTTAAAGTGCAGTTCTCCTTGACAAGAGACAACCCTTTAACCTAAAAATTTACAAAAATATGTGATTAGCCTCACAACAATATATGGGAACAACCGCTTTTTGTCTTTAGGCAGTAGACCAAGAAGGTGGACTTACTTTGACAGTATATCGAAATAGAACCTAGTAACCTTATATCTACAGTTGTAGAATTTAATTGTTTTTTTGCGACGAGAGATAATTTTAGCGAGAAAAACAGTTTTATGATGTATAGCAAATTACAAACAATCTTAAGAGATTAATAAGCTAGACACCATGAGCGGCTCGCACACAACTTGCGACATGAAAATTCCTCTTCCCCGATTCGGAGATTCCCCATTCTCTATTTTCAGAATAGGCACCCTGAGCTGCGCTCACAACGCAAAAAAGTAAAATTCCCTCTCCTGAATTCTGAATTCTGAATTCTGACTCCTATTTTCAGAATAGGCACCCTAAGCTGCGCTCACCACTTGCGTCATGAAAATCCCTAACCTGGGCTACACCTCGCTGCGCTAACAACCTTCAACCTTCTAACCTTCAACCTTTGGAGTTATAACCCTACTAAAATTTCCCAACTGTTGAGCGTACCTGTATCCATCGCTGCATAATCGATAACCTGCAACTGCCAAACCCCTGCGGCTGGTTTATTAAGGAGTTGCTTGAGTGTGGGTGTAGTTTCCACAGAATACGTTTTTTGTAGCTTAGTCAAAGAACCCAACGTGCGGTTTTGCAGGAGGACAGTTTGACCTGTAGGTGCGATTAAACTCACCTCAAGATCTCCAAGAAAATCGTGATTAATATCGACCGTGACTTTAATCTCTCGAATGAATGCTGAGTCATTGACTCTAATCCCACTGGTAATGCCTTGACGGTTGTCATCAGGAATAGCTAAGCGGTTGTCAATGCGTCCATGGAGATACCGGATGCCAGATTGTGGAGTCTGAGTGATTTTTTGTTTAGCTGCCTGTACGGCTTTAAAGGCATTCACTTTGCCGTAACCAAACCACTGAGAGTGACCATTCGTATCGTAAGTGCCCAGCCGCATTCCCAATTGGGGGTCAGCATCACGATCCATGATTTTATCAGCTGTTTCTTGAAGAATACGCTTGACTTCACCTGCGGTGAGGTCAGGATTAGCAGAAAGGATGAGCGCCGCCACTCCGGCAACAACCGGACAGGCACTGGAGGTGCCACCAAAACTCCTGACATAGTCACCCGTCTCATAACCCAGTGTCCCCAGTAAGTCAGCCGTAAAAACGCCTAATCCAGACAGGGGTATCGTTACTGCGGGTGCTGTACTAATAAAACCCGTTTGCTCAAACCACATTCCTGGCGGCGCATTGTTGCTGGGAGCGCAGACAGAGACATTGGTTCCCCAATTACTATAAGCCGATTTCTTGCCCAAGCTGGTACAGGCAGAAACGGTAATTACGTCAGGATGAACCGTAAAACCGCCCAGCCAGTTGGTTGGACCTTTGAGCAAATCATTCGGCCAACTCCGTTCATAAACCGTGCCACTGACAGGACGATTCGCATTACCGGCAGCAAACACAATCACACACCCTTTTCCTCGACGCCCTTGAGTGGCAGCACGGGTGAGGGCAGCGCGTTGCCGTAAGGAGAGAGGGAAGTAAACAGAAGCCGCCCCCCAACTACAAGAGATGACGCTGGCATCATGGGCAATGCAATAGTCAAAGAGTCTTTCAATCGAGTCATCGTCAAGAAATCCAGTGGTACGAAGCGGCATCAAGGCACAGCCAGGAGCAACACCAACAATGCCGACGCCGTTTTCTTCGGCAACGGCGACTCCTGCACAAGCGGTGCCATGGCTTTCATCCGAACTTCCCGGCAGGGGTAAGAAATCTTGGTCTTTAAAATCTTTAGGAGCCACAATTTTACCAGTGCCCTGGAAATCAGGATGGTTGATGTCAACGGCATCATCGGCAACGGCTACCACGACAGAGCGTACTCCTTTAGTAATATCCCAAGCTTTCTCAACATCAATATGAGAGTTTGCAGCGAGTCCTACTCCACCATCGTGATGGAGATACCACTGTTTAGGATAAAAGGAGTCACGGGGACGATAATGAGGTTCTTTGGGCATCACAATGTTGGGTTCGGCGGTTAAAACCGCTGGATGCCCGATGAGTCGATTGGCAATTTTGACGGGATTTTCCTGGGCGTTAGGCGTGAGTTTGAAGACGAAGGTGTTGGGAATCCCAACGATGGGTTTGTCGATTTGCAAGCCAAATTCTGTTGCGATCGCACCAATGGTTTCTTCTGGGGTTTCTGGGGTAAATTGAATCGTCAGCTCATCGGTTAGGTACACATACGTTTCGGGATGATTCTTGAGCTGGTACACATGACTGGCAAAAGCGACACATCCCGATGCCCGTGCGGCTTGCATCGCTTCCTCTCGCTGTTCAGGAGCCACTTTGAATTCTTCGAGATGAGCCCGAGGAATGGCTCGTTCATGTTCAATAGGCAAGGCTTGTGCCAACTCTTGAGTTGCGGTTTCGGAGGTGGGACGTATTGTGAAGCGATCGCTTACCTTTTCCAGAGCCAATTCCTCGCCTCCCCGTTGTAGGAGCATACCTACACTTCGTTCTGGGACACCCGTTATTGAGGGAGAATCGTCTCTGGGTAAGTCGGGGCGGCTGGTCATTAATTCTACTCCTTCAATCCAAAATTCTAACGGGTAGAGGGTTAGGAAACTTTCAGACGTTGATTTCAGTCTAACCCTCGCATGACTTTGGTATCCGTTGTTATTCCCAGGCGGCAACTGTTGACGACCTGTCAATGATAAGATACCCAAAGTTTAGATAAATTTTGTATTCAATACCCCCCACTTCTTTACATGGTTTCCTCTGGAACTATTCGTCGCCTCGGCTTTAGCTGCCTGGTTTGTTTCCCATTGACAGCAGTTGTGACACTGCTGTCCCCTGCCCAGGCTCAAAATCAAAATTCCGTGCCTGAGCTACCAGAAGGTGCCGGTGAGATTCAGCAAGACTTGACTGACCCCAACAATCTGCGACCCTTAAATATGGATAGCAGTATTCTAAGTTTGCAAGGTGGGCAACGTCTGATGGCAGAGGCAAATAGTGCCGTTAGTGCCCAAAATTATGCTTTGGCGGCGAAAAAGCTCCAAGAGGCACGTCAAGTCTTCAACCAATTGTCTAATTTCTATCAACAGCTTTCTTCAAGTTTTTCAGGAATCGACAACCGGGTTTTTGAAGCCCAGCGCAAAAAAGCCTTAGAAACCGCTGAAATGCGAGATGAAGCGACCTATCAGCTAGCCCTTGTGCATCGGGCTCAAAGCCAACCCGAACTTGCTGTACCGTTGTTGATTCAAGTCATTCGCTCTCAGGCTCCAACCCGTGACTTGGGGAAGAAAGCCTATCAGCAACTTTTTGAGCTGGGATTTGTAGACGCTCCCTATCCCAAACCTCGGGGCAGCGAGTCTACCTCCTCCACTACTCCGGGAAAATAAATTATTTTATAGTTAAGGTTTCCAACGTAACGGGAGTTTTCATGATTAGCCCAGAGCAAGTTGAGGCCCTGATCAAGGCAGAAATACCAGATGCTCAGGTGCAGGTTCAAGATTTAACTGGCGGTGGTGACCATCTTCAAGCCATTGTCATTTCTTCTCAGTTTGAAGGCAAATCTTTGGTCAAACAGCATCAGCTCGTTTACGGAGCGCTAAATCAAGCGATGGCAACTGAAGCCATTCATGCTTTAGCTCTGAAAACCTATACACCTGAAGCTTGGAAAGCTGCTGTTTCGTCAGTTTAAGTTGCCCTGACGTCAGGTATCTTTAGCCTAGAACTACACTAGAGTCATATGAGGTAGAAGGAATTAAAGCGTGACTATGACCCCAGAACTGAAAGAACGGATTGACAACTTGGTCAACCAAAACAAGATTTTGGTATTTATGAAGGGCACCAAGCTGATGCCCCAGTGTGGTTTTTCCAATAATGTTGTCCAGATTTTGAATACTTTGGGCGTACCCTACGAAACAGTTAACGTATTGGATGATTATGAAATTCGCCAAGGAATCAAAGAATATTCCCAATGGCCTACTATCCCCCAAGTCTACGTAAACGGCGAGTTTGTTGGCGGCTCAGATATTCTGATTGAACTCTATCAAAAGGGAGAATTGCAGGAGATGGTAGAAGTTGCTCTTGCGTCCTAAAAAGGTGCGATCGCAACTGTACCTTATAAGAGTCGAGTGATGTCTCTACTCATCGCAAGATTATTGGTTAAGTTTCCTGTTTTTTGTGATCAAGGACTAGCCGTTTAACAGATAGCCCTGGTTGCCACTGAAGTTTGGTGGTAAACTATAAGGCCTTTAAAATTTTCGTGAGTCCGCTACTGCGGACTTTTTTATTAAAACAACGAAAACCTTCTTTTCATACTCAGTTGCTTTCATAAGCAGCAAATTCATTTTCTCCGTGTCCGGAGCGTCTGTCTCAACTACTAGTTTTGAGCGCAACTTGGTATCAGCAGTGGTTTTGAAAGAGTTGAAGTCAAACAAAAATTCAACCAACTCAACAGAAAAATGTCAATAGGTAGTTGAGCTTAAAGCAACTACCTATTTAAAAAACCAAAACGATCACCTAACTAGTAATAGTCAGTCTCCGGTTCTGGCATGGGGATCATTTCAAAATTGGAGGGATCACGCAGATAACGCATCGCTTCTTCCTCCAAACGGTGGATGCGATAAATTTCCAGGACGTTACTATGGCGAAGGGCATCGATATAACCATCGACGTACATCCGAAGCTCGTCAAAGCGATAGCCCCGATTCCACATATAAACCAGAGCATCGGTTAGCTGCTGGTAGTAGCGTATGGTTTGAGTATCTTGAAGCATAAACTAAATAGTTTTGAGTTATGAATTTTAAGTTTTGAGTTGAAAGCTGTCAACCGGATGATAGCTATCCCCTCCCACAAACTGCTGCTACTTTTATTGTGCCCGGAGTAGACAGGCACAGTCTCCTAACTTGAGTAAGAAAGGGTTAAGAATGCTCGTTTGGGTTTTCCTTAAATTCACTCCAGAGGAATCTGTTGACAAACTATAGGTGTTGGTAGTAAATACACCTGACCCTCATCCATTTACGGGCCGAGGAAGAAAGGGTATGCTATGCTGCTTTGCTCAAAGCTGGAACGTTGGTGTTCCGATTGAAAGCTTTTGCATCGGTTTTGTCAGCAGTCATTAACAACTTTAACCTTTGTTAAGGTTATTGTACTGCTGATTGCTATAAGTTTGAAGC
>CBKWLJ010000378.1:0-9436 GCA_966675205.1 uncultured bacterium | reverse complement strand
TGATAAAGAAGTGCGGTGGTTCAGCTTCGACCCCGAAGTATGGGTGGAACGGGAGCAAATGAACTGCTATATCACCCGCACCACAACTCAAACTCATCAGTTAATTCGAGACAATCTTCACCTATCACCCGTGTATGGGGGTTGGGTGGATGCGAAAGGGCCCCGCTACTGCCCCAGTATTGAAGATAAAATTGTGCGCTTTGCCGATAAAGAAAGCCACCAGATTTTTATTGAACCGGAAGGGCGGGATATTCCCGAACTCTATATCCAGGGATTTTCAACCGGGTTGCCAGAAAATTTGCAACTGCAAATGCTGCGGACTCTACCGGGATTAGAAAGGTGTGTTATGCTGCGTCCTGCCTATGCGGTAGAGTACGACTACCTCCCGGCAACTCAGTGCTACCCCACTCTGATGACGAAGAGGATCGAGGGATTATTCTGTGCCGGACAGATTAATGGTACTACTGGGTATGAAGAAGCAGCCGCCCAAGGGATACTGGCAGGCATTAATGCTGTGCGTTACGTTCGGCATCAGGAAATGATTGTGCTGCCTCGTGAGGACAGCTACATCGGCACTTTGATTGACGATTTGTGTACGAAAGACCTACGAGAGCCATACCGAATGCTGACGAGTCGCTCTGAGTATCGGTTACTGCTGCGTTCAGATAATGCTGACCGCCGATTGACTCCGTTAGGGCGAGAGGTGGGGTTAATTGACGATCGCAGATGGGAACTCTACAGGCAAAAACAAACGAAAATCGAGGCAGAGAAAGAACGGCTGCAAACCTTGCGGGTGAAGGAACATGATGAAGTAGGAATTGCGATCGCACAATCGACTCAGCAAAAAATTAAAGGTTCCATTACACTTGCTGACTTGCTGCGCCGTCCTGGTTTCCATCATATCGATCTCGACCGCTATGGACTGGGGAATCCCAACCTCAACCCAGCAGAACGAGAAGGTGCAGAAATAGATATCAAATATGCGGGTTATCTTCAGCGCCAGCAAAACCAAATTGATCAAATTTCCCGCCAAGCGCACCGACAGCTACCACCAGATTTGGATTATGAGCGAATTGACACTCTATCAAAAGAGTCTCGTGAAAAGCTCTCGAAGGTAAGACCCCTAACGATTGGTCAAGCATCCCGAATTGGTGGAGTCAACCCCGCTGATATCAATGCATTACTGCTGTATCTGGAGACTCGGACACGCACAGCCTTAGTATAGCGATCGCAAAAATTGGGCAGGATTGGCAAGTGTTATGCGCTTGTCTTCCTGCTGCTTGGGGTAAGCGTTAACAAATTTTGAATTTTGAAGTTTTCCTTCATTCCCTAAAATAATTATTTCTCAGGATTTTTGTCTCTATAATCAGTAATTTGGCTGCTAATCTAAGCAACAGGCAGTGCCATTAGAACACTGTCATTAATTCTTTAGCCACGAGAGTGAGCAATCCATGTCTCAGGACATTAGTACTAAGCAACAGGAAACAGAGCCGTTGATCGCTCCAACGCCCATCCAGCCCTGGTCGGCAGAGACAGAAGCCGATAAATTGATGGATGAGTTATTTGCGGACATTGACCAAATTTTGGAGGGCGGCAACCGATTACCGACAGAACCCGTTAAGCCGGAGTACGTCTCGTTAAAGTCGATTGTGATTCCGCAACTGCCAATCCCTTCGGCCGTGAAACCGAAGCAGGAGTCAGTAGAACAGGCAAGTATTGAGCTAACGGAAGCTCAATCAGAAGCTAAATCAATTGAGCTGTCAGATCAGCCCAAAGAAATAGTTCCGCCAGCAAGCTCTCGTAAGCATCGGTTTAGCTGGTCTTGGCTGCTGTTGTTAACTGGCATAATTTCCGTGGGTGGAATACTCATTTGGCTGCTGATGAGCCAGAAAAAGCTGACTTGGCCCTGGTCAGTAAATATAGCCGCTTCCCCCTCTGTTCCGAATCGAGTGGTTTCTCAATCGGATGCCGAGTTTGCTAAATATGCACTGCGGGCGTTAGAAGTCATTGACAATAAGACTAAAGCTAAACAGCAGAGAACGCCTGAAGCGAATCCCGCTAATCCTTCCAATCCAGCAACAATTCCTGCCCCGAGCAATCGCACCCTTGCCCCTAGCCAGCCTCAGCGCGTCCTGGAAAGAGTTTACATTCCAGTTTACCCACCCCAATCGCCTCTACCTCAATCGGCACCTCCAGCGGTAGCTCGACCCTCAGTTCCTACCTTCTCTCCACCAGCTACTTCCTCACCCTCACAAAGGAAACCAGCAGCCCCTTCATCATCACAGAAACCAACAGCCCCTTCTCCTACCACCCAACGTTCCACACCAGCTTCTTCCCCAACCGCTAAACGCTCAACACCAGCCTCTTCCCCAACCGCTAAACGCTCAACACCAGCAACTGCCTCACCTCAAGTGGCCGCATCGGCAGCGCTTCCAACGTTACCGACTGTACCCCCCTCTGTCGTTGTCCCGATCGCGCCTTCAACCCAATCAGCAGCATCTGCTAGCCAATATACTTTTGTAGGATTTTGGGGAATGGGCGAGCAATCTGCTGCTTTGTTTCAAGTGGGTGGTGTCATCCAACGCATTCAAGTGGGTGAACCTGTCGGTGATAGCGGCTGGACATTAGTCTCTGTGGCAGAACAAGAAGCCGTCATTCGGCGGAATGGTGAAGTTCGCTCTGTTTATGCAGGGCAAACATTTTGAACAAGCTCAGCAGCTCTCCAAGTTCAGAAGTGCAGAATTGATGATCTAATTGAGGACGCCTAAACCAGCAATGGGGTTGAGAAGCAGTTACCTCGGAGCAAGTTCTGCATTCTGAACTTCCGCTTCAAAATTAAAGCGCGATCGCAGGATGTTGCATTAATATGGTGCACATACCCATGAGCTAGGGTTGCGTCTGTCGGAATGAAGATGACAACCAAAGTGCAATAAGACTATGGGCAGTTCTTTTCAACAGCAGCCTTGTCATGCGATCGGGTGGGTTAGTAGTTTTTTGGTTTCTTTATTAGGTTTGAGCCAAATCGCTCAGGCACAAATCCTGCCCGATGAGACGCTACCAAACAACACAGTGGTCAACACCAATGGGAACGTCAGTGTCATTGAGGGCGGAACTACAGTCGGCAGCAACCTGTTCCACAGCTTTCAAGAGTTTTCTATTCTTACTGGCAATCAAGCGATCTTCGACAATGTGCCAGAGATTGAGAACATTTTCAGTCGGGTTACAGGTCTAAAAACCTCTAATATTGATGGTTTAATCCAAGCGAATGGCACCGCTAACCTATTTTTCATCAATCCCACTGGGATTGTTTTTGGGCCAAACGCTCAGCTTAATGTTGGTGGTTCGTTTATTGGTTCTACAGCGAATAGCATCAACTTAGCTGATGGGAACGAATTCAGCGCCATCAATCCCCAAGCGCCGCCACTGCTAACCATTAATGTCCCGATTGGCTTGCAATTTGGATCAAGTCCAGCAGCAATTGTCAATCAATCTCAGGCTAGCAATAATGCTGGACTGCAGGTGTTGCCCGGTCAAACCCTAGCGCTGATCGGGGGTGATGTTATTTTAAATGGCGGGAATCTCACGGCTGTCCAAGGTCAGATTGAACTGGGTAGTGTTGCCAGTTCTGGACGAGTTAACCTGACTCCTACCTCTAACACTTTCACCTTTGACTATCAAAATATCCCCAATTTTGGCAACATTCAACTAACAAATCAAGCGACAGTTAATGCGAATGGATTGGGCGGTGGCACCATTCGACTCCGGGGAGGGCAAGTTACTCTGACACAGGAGTCTAAGTTAGTTGCTGAAACCTTTGGTAATTTTACCGGGGGAGGCATCGATATTCAGGCAACTCAGTTTAATCTGCAACAAGGAGCCTTCATCTCCACATCAACGTTTGGTTCCGGTGCAGGAGGCAATTTAACCGTTAACGCTGATAGTGTAGAACTCATCGGTACAACTCCCTTAAAAACATCAGGGCAGCTATTAACTGGAACGTTTAATCCCCTGAACCTCAGCGATGGTTTGTTTAGCTTGAGTGCGGGTAGCGGTAATGCTGGCGAGATGACAATTAACGCACGTCAGTTGCAGATAGAAAATGGTGCAAATGTATTGACTCCAGCTTTAGTGAGTGGGAATGGAGGAAATTTAAACCTTAATGTGTCTGAATTAGCTCTATTGAGCAATGGTTCCCTTGTATTTACAGGAACGGCTGGGATTGGAAATGCAGGCCATTTAGCGATCGCAGCCCAGCAGTTGCGAGTTCTCAACGGTACAGCGCTGAGTACGACTTCGGGCAGTACGAGCGAAGGGCATGGGGGTAATATTACCGTAACTGCTGAATTGGTAGAACTGAGAGGAACCCCACCCGGAGCATTCGTTCCCGGTGGCTTATTCACTACAACTCTAGGTGCTGGTAATGCGGGTGATTTAACCGTCACTGCCAATCAGCTCCTTGTTGCTGACGGGACTCAACTCTCCACCTCTAGTTCTGGTAAGGGAAGTGGAGGCAATCTTACTGTAACGGCTGATATAGTAGAGCTCAATGGCAAATCCCCTGATGGTCGGTTTTTGGGGGGATTGCTCGCTTCGTCCTCTCTGCTCACCGTACCAGGACAGCAGGGGAATTCTCCAGCAGGTAACTTAACGGTTACCGCTCGGCGCTTGAGCGTATCAAACGGAGCCCAAATTACAGCAGCTACAGGTAATGCCGGGACGGCAGGAATATTAACTGTGAATGCTTCAGAGTCAGTGGAGGTTAGCGGTTTTGCGACGAATGTCGATCTGTCTGTGGAAGCGGTTTCCTTTGGCGTGATTGGGGATGGCATCGTACCGAGTGCGATCGAAACCAATACCCGTGGAGCAGGCAATGCCGGTGACTTGACGATTCAAACTAGGCAGTTAACGGTTCAGGATGGCGCAGAAGTTGGAGTGAGAAGTACGAGTACAGGTTCAGCCGGTAACTTAAATGTCACGGCTGATTCGATTGAACTCAAGGAACAAGGAACGCTAAGCGCTGTTAATGTTTCTGGTTCTAAGGCTGGCAATATCAATCTACAAGTGCGAAACGACATAATCTTACGCGATCGCAGTCAAATCTCCACTAGAGCGGGCACTGAGCAAACTGGTGGGGGAGACGGGGGCAATATCACCATTGATACTGGGTTATTAGTGGTTTTGGAACATAGCAATATCAATGCCAATGCTTTCCAAGGCAGTGGAGGAAATATCCGCATCACTACCCGAGGTATCTTTATATCTCCTGATAGTTCCATCACCGCTAGCTCAACACTGGGAGTTAATGGTGTTGTAGAAATTAACCGATTAGGGGTTGACCCTTCTCAAGGATTAGCCCAGTTACCCGAAAATGTCTCTGATCCTAGCGATCGCATCACCACAGACTGTGCTGCTGATACAGGCAATAGCCTCGTAATGACCGGACGTGGGGGGGTACCCGAAGACCCAACTCAGCCTCTCCGAGGTCGCACTATTTGGCGGGATTCACGAGATTTATCACTGGTCCCTTCCTCAAATTCCTTGCCCAAAGAGAAAAATCAGCCCCGATCCTCTATCTCTAACTCCTCTCTACTCATTGAAGCCCAAGGGTGGGTACTCAATTCAGAAGGTCAGATCGAATTGGTGGCTGATGTCTCTCGGATAAATCCCCACAGTTCTTGGTCTAGGCCCACTCAGTGTCATACGCCCAGTTCTCCTGCATCTGAGGAAACAGCAGAGTAACATGAATGCTCCCCCACCTGCTGACGCGAGGATGGGGAATGCGAGCGAGCATTGTTCAACCCTAACGCTTTGCGCTTAATCAAAAATTTTGAGCTAAATAATATATCATTTTATATAAAGTACCTTATCTACCAAACGTAATAATTAGGTCAAAAGCCCCAACATTCTATGCGTGGCATTGGAAGCAAGCTCACCTGGCCAGCCTAATATCAAGTTGTGTTCAAACATAGTAGTCGAACAAACACGGGGATGCTCCGGACGCTCCGGATACGGAGAAAACAAATGTGCTATGTATGAATGCAACTCGGTATAAGACCTAAAAAGCCTACGTTTAGCGCCAGTGAGAATTGGGAATGGGTCATCAAAGAGGGAACTCCTTAATAGGGAACTCCTGAACGGTGAGGAACGAACTGTTCGTCGTTTTCGATGTTAGTTTCCCCCACCCCCTGGGATTCTCCAGACCCCCACTCCATGAAGGGTTCGCTTCTCTAGGGGTCTAAATCCCCATCAGAACATTAATTACGAATTACGCTTGTGCGTATTACGAATTTTTAATAACCTCCTGCTCTAGATTCGCAAAGGAAGCTCCCGGAAGCATAGAGCAAGGGGTGAATGAATAAAAAAAAGGAGAATTAATCCGGATTGGGTAAGGTTCATCACTAGAGCTAATAGTCATTAATTGAGGTGTCTACGCACCTAAAATAACCGCTCTAACTCAATGACTAGTCTGATTTACAGGCTCAAAAGAGGTTAAAAGTTGCGGGATGAAACGGGTTCACACATTTTTCCAGCGACAAAATTGGCTTGCTTTTAGGCGGCATTGCTTACGCTGGATACTTTTCTTTGTAACTCTGTTTTTGGTAATAACCGTTGAGCCTGTGGCAGCACAGCATTCCTTGCCATTTATTCAAAATTCAACCTTCACGAGTCAACGTTCCAATACACCCACTCCCTTTGAACAAGGGAGAATTCTCTACGAGGCAGGACAATTTTCTGAAGCGACTGTCTTCTGGAAACAGGCCATTCAACAATATGAGGATCAAGGCGATTTTCGCAACCAAGCCTTGAGTTTGAGCTATCTTTCACTGGCTTATCAAGACTTAGGACAGTGGCAAAATGCAGAACGTGCCATCTCCCAAAGCTTGGAACTTCTGACTAACACCCCAAAATCAACCCCTGATCAGCAACAAATTCTTGCTCATGCCCTCAATACCAAAGGCAGTCTTCAGTTCACCCTAGGACAAGCGGAAGTTGCTTTAGATACTTGGAAACAGGCACAGAATGCTTATGCTCAAGCTAAAGACGAAACTGGGGTACTCGGATGCCAGATTAACCAAGCCCAAGCCTTGCAAACCTTGGGACTGTATCGACGGGCGCAAAGTCTTTTAGAGCAAGTCAATGAAACCTTACAAGACAAACCTGATTCTCTCCTAAAAGCGAATGGATTACGGAGCTTAGGGGTTGCCCTGCAAGTGGTGGGAGATTTACAACAGTCCAAGGAAGTCTTAGAGCAAAGTTTGGCAATTACTCAGCGTCTCGGTTCTTCTCAAGATACCAGTACCACCTTATTCAGTCTGGGGAATACAGCCAGAGCTTTACAAGATTATGAAAACGCTTCCAAGCTTTACCAACAAGCCGCAGCAAGCGCAACTACACCTATTGCGAAACTACAAGCCCAACTCAATCAGCTCAATTTGTTGGTGCGAGTCGTGAATCAACCAGAGGGTTCACCTTCTACTCTTGCAGAAGAAAACTTCATCGCAACGCGTAACGGTGAGCGTGAATCCGAGCAAGCTTCAGCAGGGGGAAGTAGCGCAAGACAAAAATACTTAGATGCTCTGATTTTATTGCCTCAAATCCAATCTCAACTGAGTCACTTGCCTCCCAGTCGCGAAGCTATTTATGCCAAAGTTAATCTTTCTGAGAGTTTGATGCAAATCGGGGCTTCGGAAACCTGGGATCAGATCGGAGACAATCAAGAACGCCTCACTGATTCAGCATACTCCCTAGAAGTCGCTCAACTCCTAGCCCAAGCCATCCAAGAAGCGAGAACGCTTAAAGATTCCAAAGCGGAATCCTATGCTTTAGGTCAATTGGGGCAACTTTACAAGCAAAAACAGCAGTGGGAAGAGTCACAGAACCTAACTCAGCAAGCTTTACAAATTGCTCAGGCTATTAATGCTTCAGATATCGCCTATCGCTGGCAATGGCAACTCGGTCAAATTCTCAAACAGCAGGGCAAGTTAACAGAAGCGAAAGCGTTTTACACCCAAGCCGTGAGTACGCTTCAATTGCTTCGTAGTGATTTGGTTGCCATTAATCCGGATGTTCAGTTCTCTTTTCGAGAAAGTGTTGAACCCGTCTATCGGGAATTCGTGCAATTGTTGTTACAACCTGCTCCCTCCACAAGCTGTAGCACATCCTCGTGCCACGGGAGAGTCACTCAAGAAAACCTGAAGCAAGCTCGTGAAGTTATTGAATCTCTCCAATTAGCTGAACTCGACAATTTTTTCCGAGAAGCCTGTTTGAATGCTAAACCCGAACAGATTGACCAAGTTGATGCAACGGCAGCCATTATTTATCCGATTATTTTGCCTGATCGATTATCGGTAATTCTCTCTTTGCCAGGGCAACCCTTAAACTACTACGAAACTAAAGTACTTCAAAATGAAGTGGAAAGCCTCCTTGACCAGACACTTCAGTCTCTCAATCGAGCGTTCTCTAACAAAAAACGTTTAAGTCTATTCCAAGATGTTTATGACTTACTCATCCGACCGATTGAAACTCAGTTAGCCAAGAGTGAAGTAAAAACATTGGTGTTTGTACTGGATGGTTCCTTGCGAAATCTACCGATGGCAGCTCTCTATGATGGACAACAATATTTAGTGGAGAAATATAGCATTGCCCTTAGCCCAGGATTACAAATATTAGAGTCGCGATCGCTAGTTCGAGAACGAATCAACGTTTTATCCGGTGGACTGACTGAACCTCGTAAAGGCTTTTCTCCTTTGCCTGCTGTAGAGTCGGAACTTAAACAAATTGCCTCGATTGTGCCTGCTCAAGTTTTTTTGAATCAAAAGTTTATCAAAACCCTCTTAGAGCGCCAGATTAAGGCTACAGCTTTTACAGTGGTTCACCTTGCCACGCACGGTCAGTTTAGTTCCAAAGTCGAGAATACATTTCTCCTAACTTGGGATGGTCGCATTAATGTTAAAGATTTAGATAAGTTACTCCAAATCCGAGAAACGAATGAGTCTAATCCCATTGAATTGCTAGTCTTAAGTGCCTGTCAAACTGCTGCTGGTGACAAACGTGCTACTTTAGGCTTGGCAGGCGTAGCCGTAAGGTCTGGAGCCCGCAGTACTCTGGCAACCTTGTGGTCTGTACATGACCAATCTACCGCCGAACTGATGGCTGAGTTTTATCGACAACTGATTCAAACTCAGGGAAGTAAAGCAGAAGCTCTTCGTCAGGCTCAGTTAACTTTATTGAAACAACCCAAGTACCAACAGCCCTTATTTTGGGCTCCTTTTGTTCTCATAGGAAATTGGCTATAAAAATTATTGTTTTAGATAATTCTCTCTTAAATCATCCTTAAATAATAGCTTCTGAGTCAGGAGGTAGACTTATCCGAAGGATTAACTTTCATCTATCCACAGGTTCTACTTTCTCTTGAAGTACTCTCTCAAAAGGTGGA
>CBKWLJ010000377.1:0-9445 GCA_966675205.1 uncultured bacterium | reverse complement strand
TTCTAGAGCGCGGCTGTTGATGAAGGGTTCAAAAAACTGTTTTTGATATAGAGGAGATTTACCCAGGCGACGAATAAACTCTTTCATCGAGATGTCGCCGTTTTTCACCTGAGATTCCAGGTAAGAAATGGACTGGCTGTAAGCGCGGGTAATATCGCGTTCAAAGACTTGCCGATAAGCTGCTTTAACAACTTGTTGCTTTTCAAACGCCGACAAACCGGGCTTCATCACAAACTTAGGACGCCGCTCAGCTGCATTAAAGTAGCTTTGGGGCAATTGCAGACCTTGTTGGTCTCCCGAAGGACGCTGCCGCAGTTTATCAGAAGGATTGGGGGCTTTAAATTCGTTAATCAGAATCTCGAAGTACTGAGCAACGATATTTCTTCCCGCTTCATCGCGCTTGAAGTACCCCAGCGCCGCAACACGCATTTCCTGTAGAGCCACCAGCGTGGCATCTCCGGAGCAAGCATTTTCGATAATTTCCCTTAAACCCCGGACGTTGACGACGATGATATTGGGGTCGCCAGCGACGATCGCATAAGTTACATAACGCAACATCCACGCTAGGTCACGCAGAGACTTCTGCATATTTTTTGGACCATAGCGGGCAACGTTAATGGGCCGGAAACCTGCGGGTACAGGGCCGCCACTAGAAGCGCTGAAGATTGAGCGCAATCCTTCAAAGAAGCCACCACTACTTTCTACATAAGTGGCGGTTCCCAGTTTCATGGATTCTCTAACATCATCAGCCGCGCTAGCACCAGCCAGCACCATCTCCTGACCGACATCTTCCTTGGGCTTTTCTAGGAAAGCCATCGGGGAACCCCCGACGAAAATCCGGTTGGCAGCACGGGAAACAATTAGGTCCGCGTTTTTGCTGATAATATCGGCAATCTCTATCCGTTGTGTTCCGGAACGGAAGTAGTTAGCAAGCTCACTTAGCTCACCAGCTCCTAAGAACCGATCTTGCTGTTCGGCTTGGATAATTGTTGAAACCGGTACCGTTTGATATAGTTGCGGACGCGCAACTGAGCTTCCACCACTTGCCTTAACACTCATTGGTTCTCAAAAGCTCCCATCGACAATTGCTAAATATTAAGCCTGACCAGGGTGCCAGTGCAGGTCACTTTCGCTTACTTAAGGCGAATGGCATTGGGACAGTCTTCCTATCCCTGGCACTGGGATAAGAAATTCCCGTGACGCCTTCAATAAACAAACTCCTGGGCTTTACCAGGTCAGTCTTTAGATTAAAACGTTTCAGATGTCCTGAACTTATTTATTAAGAAGTGTATAGAACACACTTCCTTGTTTTACAGAGTCATCATAGTTTATAAAAGTCAATAACTGAGAGACACCATAAGTTTTGTTACAATTCTCGCGGCTGGGAACTGGGGCTTTACTGGGGGAAAGGACTTTACTAGGGGAAAGGGGAAAGGTAAAAGGTAAAAGGGGGAAATTCTCTCCTGTACCCCAGCTCCCTCGTCCCCCATCTCCCCTACTCCCTCCCTCACTCCCTGCCTTTTATTCCTTTCCCTCATAATCATGGAAACCTCTCAAGATACTAGCGTTGCCGTTCAGAAGCTTTACGATACTTACCCTTTTCCCCCAGAGCCGTTATTGGATGAGCCGCCTCCGGGGTATAACTGGCGCTGGAACTGGTTAGCGGCCTATAGCTTTTGTACGGGTCAAAAACCGCCAAGGCAAGATATCCGCATTCTGGATGCGGGGTGCGGCACGGGGGTTGGGACGGAGTATTTAGTTCACCTCAATCCACAAGCATCTATAGTGGGAATTGACTTGAGTGGGGGAGCGTTGGAGGTAGCAAGGGAACGCTGCCGCCGTTCAGGAGCTTCGCGAGTTGAGTTTCATCACTTGAGTTTGTACGATGCCTCACAGATCGAGGGGGAGTTCGATTTAATTAACTGTGTCGGCGTCTTACACCATTTACCTGACCCGATTCGTGGTATAGAAGCCCTCGCCCCTAAGTTAGCTCCGGGGGGATTGATGCACATTTTTGTCTATGCGGAGTTGGGACGATGGGAAATTCAGTTGATGCAAAAAGCGATCGCTCTCCTACAAGGAAACCAGCGAGGTGATTACCACGATGGAGTCAATGTAGGGCGTCAGTTGTTTGCTTCTTTACCAGAAAATAATCGCCTTGTCAAGCGAGAAAAAGAACGCTGGGCGTTAGAAAATCAGCGAGATGCTAACTTTGCCGATATGTATGTCCATCCCCAAGAGATTGACTACAACATTGAGACGCTGTTTGAACTGATTGATGCGTCGGGTTTGGAGTTTATCGGCTTTTCCAATCCGAGCTACTGGGATATCGAGCGACTTGTGGGCAAGAATCCAGAGTTGATGGAACGGGCGAAACAATTAAGCGATCACGAACGATATCGATTGATTGAACTGTTAGATCCAGAAGTCAGTCATTACGAATTTTTCCTCGGCCGCCCTCCTATAGCGAAAGCCGATTGGTCATCCGATGATACCCTTTTATCTGCGATTCCAGAACGAAATCCCTGCATGGATGGATGGCCAAGTCAATGTTTGTTTAACTACGATTATCAGATTGTCCATTTGTCAGACAAAGAGTTTGAATTCCTCCAAGCTTGCGAGACGAATGGACAACAGCAAGACTCATCTCCACAACAAACAGTAGGAGAGATTTTGGTCAGTGTACAGTTAGGGTTAGAAGGTGTGCGATCGCTCCTTAAGCAACAGTTGATTATGCTGACACCTGGTTGAGTTGGAAGAAGGGAAAGGGGAAAGGGTAAAAGGCACTAGGCGCGAACACACACGAATATTGCGATAACAATCCTTCTTCCCAATTCCCCATTCCTCAATTTCCCATTTTCAAATTAGGTTGTATCGGTAAAAACTCGGCTAATCCCAAGTAACGAATTCCTTCCGGTGTAATTTCAAATCGGCAGGGCAACACTTCAACGCCGCTATCAACAGCTTTTCGCAAGAGTTGACCGTAAACAGGGTCGAAATTATCACCAGGAGCAAAAGAGAAGCAGTCGCTACGATTGATAAAAAACAGCATTACTGCCCTTGATTCGGGCAGGAGTGCCATCAGTTCTTGCAAGTGTTTTTGTCCGCGAGTGGTTATGGTATCAGGAAATAGCACGATGTTTCCCTGTGCCAAAGTTGCACTCTTGACTTCTATATAAATAGGACGCTCAACACAATCTTGAGATGATAATCCTTCCATTTCTGTATTGAGGTGAATGGGCGCAGTTCTCAGTAAAAAATCCACCCGACTCTTGAGTTCTTTACCATAGGGAACTTCACAGCAGATTTCATGGCGGCTATTAGCGAATTCTGGAATGTACTGTTGTTCCAAGGCTAACTTGATGACTCGATTGGGAAGCCCTGTATTCACCCCAACCCAAGTAGGTTCATTGTCGTGAACCTAAATCATTTCCCAAGTGTAGGGCAACTTACGCTTAGGGTTGTTAGTGTGGGAGACTTTAACTAAACTGCCAGGGGTTGAGACGCCTGTCATTGGGCCAGTATTGGGGCAGTGGGCGGTGATGACTTCCCCTGATGTCAGCTCAATATCGGCAAAAAAACGCTTGTAACGTTTGAGTAAAATCCCGGTTTCCAGAGGCGGGTAGCGGTAAATCCAACTTTGCATTCCGCTAATTTATCACCAAAAATTATGAATTGTAAATTATGAATTATGAAATAATTTGCAATTCCCAAGGGTCTGAAACCCCCATTCACGAATTAAGGTTTGCCAAAACTTATCCGATTGAAGATAGCAATTCCAGCTCAAAGCCGCACTAACTCTAAAAATTATGGATTTACTTTAATCGAAGGGTTGAGTGCGATCGCCTTCCTGGGTATGGTTGCTGCGATCGCTCTTGAGGATTCTCAACATTCTGTCAGTTGTGAGTGATAGAACAGGGGTAAAGTCTAACTTGCGATCGCTTGATTCCTTAGCTGATATTCTAGCTGTCTAAGCGCTCTTTCTCCCCACCAGGCATTCTCCCATCGAGGCATATTGGCAGGACAAGTCACCAAAGCAGGCTTAGACTCTACCATATATTCTTCCAGGCGATCGAGCTCGTCCAATAACTCCTCATCTGCCAACACTTCTTCGATCGCAAACAGTTGAGCAAGTTCTGCTCCTAGCTGATCATCCTCTAAAAATTCCTCGGGATTAAAGTCATTGCCCATCAATCTATCTGCTTCTCGATTCTCAGTATTTGGGATGACTTCTTCCTTCTCCTGTGACCAATCTTGAAACTCTATAAAATTTTGTCTAAGTGATAAGTATTTTTTTGTCTGTAACAAGTTTTTTGTTACTTCTTTAGAAGAAAAATTTTTAGATTGATCGAAATTGCAGAATTCAAAGTCTGACATGGCTTTTGCTCGATTCGCTTACTCTTTAAATCTACAATTTTCACCTTTGATTTCACCTTGAAATAAATCCTCGAAAATGGTGACGTTTAGAGTACAAAAAGGTGACTTGTAAAACCAATCCGAGTGAACCATATCGACTTCAGGTGTGATGGAAGTCACTCAGTAGAGAAGGACACAGGGAATCAGGAATTGCAAAATTGGGTCACACACGACTATTTCGAGACTTTGGTGGGTTACGGCTACCGCCTAACCCACCCTACACCTCAGCTCCATTGAGTTGCAAATCGCCATAAGTTGCGGCCGACTATCGGCCCAACTTCCGACGGATACGGGAAACAAACATATCTACCTCTGGCAAATTTAGCCGTGTCGCAAACAGAGCAAAGACACCTAAGCCGACTACCCCAGCACCACACAATTGAATGAGCTGCACTAGCAAAGCCTGAGTATTCCAAACTTGCCCCAAGCCTAAATTCACCCCCCAACTGGCAAACCCAGCTAAAATACTGCCCACCGTTAAACTCACGATCGATACAGCCCACTCTCGCAACGGTAAGCCATGCAGCTTGCGATTCAATAACCAAAGTAGCGCCAAGGTTGAAGTAATATTCACGCCTACCGTTGCCAAAATCAAACCTGGAGCCCCGAAACGCTGAACAAGGATGTAATCGAGGAAGGCGTTGAGAAAGATATTAAAAATACTGATGCGGAAAGGTGTCTCCCCATCTCCCAAGGCATAAAACACTCGCACTAAGACATCGCGTGCTAAGTAGACAAACATCCCAATGCCGTATGCTACCAGCAATGACGCAACGAGTTTTGATGCTTCGCTCTGGAAGGCTCCCCGTTGATAAACCACCTGGACGATGGGGATAGCCAGCGTTATCATCAAGGCACCCAAAGGCAACATGGAAATAGCGGTGAGGAGTAATCCCTGACGAATTCGCTGCTTGAGTTCTGGCCAATTTTCCGGAGCTGCGAGTCGGGAGAAGGTGGGCAACAAGGGCACCAAAATCATATTGGAAATGATTCCTAGTGGCGTTTGCACCAGTAACCCTGCATAACTGATAGCTGCAGCCGCTCCAGGGATAGTTGAGGCGAAAAATAAATCGGTGTAGAGGTTAATCTGTAACATCCCAGATGACAGGGTTGCCGGCCCCATGATTCGGAGTACATCTTTGACTCCAGGTTGGTTCCAGTTAAACCGCAAGCGTAATGTCCCTAAACCCGCCCGCCACTGCGCTACTACCTGAACGAGCCATTGTAAAATTGCTCCAGTTAATGTCCCCCAAGCCAAAACCATTCCACCCAGTAAGACGTATTTAGGCGCGGTAATTTGGCTGCCCAGTTGCAGGGCTAAGAGTCCGATACCCAGGATGACGGTGATACTGGAAAATAGCGGACTTACGGAGGGTAGCCAGTACATATCAGCCGCATTGAGGGTGCCAAAGCCAATGCCGATGAGTCCAGCGAGAACAGCCATCGGAGCCATTATTTGCAACTGTTGAATCGCAATTGAACGGACTTGTTGACTTAATCCCGGTCCGACTAAGTCGATGAAGAGTCCGGCATTGAGAATCAAGATCATTGTGACGACAAGTAACATCGCTCCCACAATGGTTGTAATCGTTTCTACGATGGGAGCAGCCTCTTCGCGATCGCGCTTGGCTAAGACACTGACAATGGCGCTGTGAAATGGACCATTAATGCCACCGAGTAAAATCAATAAAAAGCCAGGAATCACATAGGCATAGCTGTAGGCATCAACAGCCGGCCCGACACCAAAAGCAGCGGCTATAGCTTGCTGGCGTACTAAACCAAAAACTTTGCTAATCAGCGTGGCAACTGCCACAATTCCGGCAATCCCAGATAGGGAACGAGCGGTTTTTTGCGTCTTCGACACGAGTCGTTATTAATTACTCCAGGGAACCATATTATTTAATCCTGAATTTACTCCAATAATCTGGATCTGATCTGAAAATAGGGAACTCCTGAACGGGGAACAAAGACTTAGTGGCGATTTCAATCTCCCACTGACCATAATTTTGAATTCGGTTGATGCTCAATCAGCTATTTTCCACCCTTCAAGGGTAGCAATGCCAATATGAAGATAGGATTTATCTAAAAATTCTTGAATAAGCTCCTTCCATCCAGCTTGCAGTGCACCGAGAAAATGTTCTCTGCGAGTTGGCTCAATTGCAGCCGTGACGAAAGCAGTTTGTTCTGCTTCGGTCGCCGTTGGGTTCGTTGCTTCTAGTTGCTGGAGTAATTCTTGAATTTCTCTTGCTGCCTCAGCCAGCGTTTGTTTCTGCCAACTTAACGCTTTGTGCAGTTCTTCCAAAAACAGTTGGGTTAGGGGGTGAGTATCTGTTTTTTTGGTAGTTTCCTGAAAATCAAGGTGGCTGATGGAATTTTGAGAAGTAGACTTATCCGTTTTTACGTTCATAACAAAAGCCCCTTTAGAATACAGTCACCAATTCCTTGGGAACGTTAACAGAATGATGGGTTTTTGAATGGGTTTTTCGTGCTTTCATCTTCTGTTGTTGCCCTCGATTCGACTGTAATCTGCAAGATTGAACCTGCATGGATACTGTATTAAGGTTGTGAAATTGCCCCATAATCTAATTACTCGCCTGTCTTGGCAGTTTATCGGCAAAGTCCACAAGGGGTAAAGCTTTAGCATGTCTGATTTTAGGGATTTAAACGAACCTCTTGCCTTGAGCTGTTTAAATGCTTTTTGATTGGACAAACTATAAACTGGCTGAATAAAAGCATTTGGTTCCGTAATCCTCTGAGGGTTGCTTGTAGTCTGTCGGTTGTTTACGCCAAAGCATAAGCTAATACCTCTGATGGTGAATCATGGCTTTTTTCAGATGATGTCAGCTACAAAATGTATGTTAGTCCTGGAAACTCAGATGATGCTTCATAGATATAGGTAATCCAATGGAAGGATTGGATGTTCACCTATTGGGTTCACCCGGTAGTAGGAAGCGATCTCGCAGAACGTCAGTTCCACAAGGCTAAACCCGCTTCACCCTCAGGGACGAAATAACCTAATTCAGTTAAAGAAGAAAGCTTGTAAAGAAAAGTTACTAAATTGAGAAGCGATCGCAAATCTTTTAAACCTTAAAAGATCTTAAACCAAAAGTAGAGGCGAGCGTCAACAAAATGCGATAACTTCGCACCCGTTTAGATGTATGAGTATTGATACTCAGTTAATTCGGTTGGCTAAGGTTTGGCTAAAACGACTATTGCTTTGTTCAGGTTGCGGTTCTCAAATGCGTTGTTCCTGATGGTTTGTACCGAAGCAGAAGGCACACTCGGAGGCTGTGACCTGAGTAGGTGATACAGTTCTTTATGTGCCTTGTTCTTGTTTGGTTTAGCTCTTGTTCATTGAACCAATCATCAACAATACCGAAACTAACTATTTGGTTGGGGTTCATTGAGGACGCCATTCATCTGCGACCACGAAGGTACGCAGTCTTCTCGGCGGATTCTAATAAATTCGCTACTGACTAACGATATCGTTCAATGAAATGCGTGACCGCTTACCAACCCAAGATTAAAGGTTACGTTGATATTCTTCTAGCAAATCCATCAGATTTGCCTGACCGTTGTTGGGTATCAAATCAATTAAAGGGACTTGCCGCTTCCCACCACCTAACGACACGGAAATGTCTCCTAGAATCTGAACAACTTGCTTTTCATCTAATCGCTGATTGACAAGCATGGGATAGACCCGTTCAGCAATAGTCCACGCCAAGTGAGCATCCGATAAATAAAGATGCCACTTGGCAATATCCATGTAGATATTTTTGCCAATTTCAGAGGCTAGACCTTCGATCGCTTCGGTAGTACTTGTATTAGCCATAAGAATCAAAGAATTCTACTTCAGTCGATGCTTTTACCATCAATACTACTGGGGTCTTAGGGGAGGGGGGTTTAACTTTAGGAAGATTTAGCAGACGAATTTTGGGCAGACACAGAGGAATAATCTGCGATCGCAAAAATATAAACCGCGTGTCCCACCAAAATCAATGCCCAAAGTCCAGTTACCAAGTAAGTCCAGCGCCAATCGGCATCATACAAGGTACGGAAAAACCAAATTCCTGAGTTACAAGCTGCAAAAATTGCCACATGGACGGCAAAGTTCATCCGGTCATCGAGGCGACGGTATGCAGGGTCATTGCGATCGGGTTTGCGAGGCCAACGAGGAGGCATAGCTAGTTGTCAATGTCAGGTTTATCAGGGCGTGTTCATAATACCCGCCCCTGTTAGTTTTAATTTTACGTCCCTAGCCGACCGAAACCACGTTTCTCCAGGGAAAGGCGAAGGGGGAGCAGTTTTCTTGGTTCCTTTTCCCTTTTCCCTTTAACCTTTCCCCTAAAGCAGGAAGAGTTGCAATTCCTCCCTTTGCCCTTTGCCCCTTTCCCTACCCGAAGGCTTCGACATCTCCCTCAAGGAGATAATCACCCGATTTTCCCCCTGTCTTACTCAATAGGCGAATCGACTCAATTTGGATCGACTTTTCTAAAGCCTTTGCCATGTCATAGAGAGTGAGGGCAGCAACAGAAACTGCTGTTAGTGCTTCCATTTCCACACCCGTTTCAGCTTTAGTCGTGACAGATGCTTGAATCTGATACCCCGGTAGCTGAGGGTCGGGGGTGATTTGTACTTCGACTTTGTGCAGGGGCAAGGGATGACACAAAGGAATAAGTTGAGAAGTTTGCTTCGCGGCCATAATTCCAGCGATTCTTGCGGTTCCCAACACATCGCCCTTTGGGGTATTACCCGCTTGAATGCTCTTAAAGGTAGTAGCCTGCATCCGTACTTGGGCGGCAGCCACCGCTTCACGCCGAGTGGGTATCTTCGCTGAAACATCGACCATCTGGGCTTGTCCTTGAGGGTCTAAATGAGTCAGAGATTGATTTGAAAAATTTTCTTGCGACATTGGAGTAGGCTATGATACTATTAGTAATCGGTGAGCAACCCAAGCAAACCACTCAATCAAGGGCTTGTAGCTCAGTGGACTAGAGCACGTGGCTACGGACCACGGTGTCGGGGGTTC
>CBKWLJ010000376.1:0-9449 GCA_966675205.1 uncultured bacterium | reverse complement strand
TAAAGAGCAAAACCTTTCAACTAAGTGTAGCCTTTTCAAAGTGAAGTGGTATTAGGCTGAAGTGATTCAACTGCTGGAGATGGTTCTGTAGTTGGAGACAGTTCCAAAAATTCCTCATCGTCTTCTTTGTCACCATCTTCTGAAGGGGCTTCAAGATAGCTCTCAGAGTCCTCATCTTCTTCATCGGAGGAAAAATGGGGTTGAGGAGGTTGAGAACCATTAGAGCCATTAGAACCATTAGCTGATTGTTGCCGAACGGGTAAAGCAGCTCCGACAGGTTGCTGAGTGGGTGCAATAGGTGCTGGTGGGACTGAAGCGGGTGGTGCAGGTTGAGCGGGTGAAGCAGTGGCAACAGGTTGCCTCCTCGGTTCTGGTGCGGAGGCTTTGCACATCTGAGTGATGTGGTTACGTTCCCCTAGAGTTAACAGTTTCCAGGCTTGTTTTGTTAAATCCTCACCTACCTTTTCTTTGACAGCAGTCAGTTGCTCCTTGCTTTGGCACCGTGCAATCATTCGGGAGATAGCTTGGTCAACTATCTCAATACCAAACTCCTGCTCAATGCCAACAACTTGGTCGGGTTCTCCGCATTCAGAAATCATTTGGATGACTTCCTGCAAAGAAGGTTGGATATCCTTCTCCACAAGATTGTTGATGCGTTGTTGCTCCTCGCTGCCTAATTGCACCCAAGCTTCCTGAAGGACTGCTGCCTCAGTGTTCTGCGAAAGCTTCCAATAGCTTGGAGCGTATTTCACTTGCTTGAGAGCAATGACTGTCAGTTTGACGATATCAACAGGCATAACCTTACCAAAAAAACATCGAAATGTTTGGCGCAAGCCTGGTATTGTTGATATCTTTGGTTTATTTAACAATCAGGACAGGGTAACGAGTGGAGTAGACCCGTTACCCTTTGTGTTAGATGCAATCAAGGCTTGCTCAAAAGCGATCGCAGTTAACTCTTAATAGGCTTCGATATCATCTAAATCCTGGGTAAAGAACTCAGATGCACCTGTCCCGACTAAGACAGCGCCAACTAAAGCCCGTTTCTGAGCCATCTTCTGAATCGTGTTAATTTGGTCAAAGATGTTCTCATTGGGAATTCTGTACGTTGTACAATCAATTTCCCAGGCTTCTGACTGACCGTTTCGAGTGGGACGCATCACTTTCCGGGCAGAGCCATTTGCGATCGCATCATTAAACATCTGCCAGTATGAAGCCGGTTTGCCATATTTGCCCGTTGTTTCAGCCTTTCTTACAGCGAAAGTAAACTCGCTAATGCTACCTGGACGAGTCGGTAGAGAATCAACATCTAGATGACTTGGGACATCTTTGCGTTCAACCCATCGATGGCGATATTTGGTTTCCCAGCTATTACAGGAACCCTCGCAAGTGGATATAAGTTGACCCTTCCAAGTCAGGATGCATTTATATCGGTAATACAGCAGCGGTTCACCATTATGTTCTTTGCCACTGAAATCCTCAATAGATGCTACCAGCGGAATGTCGGCTGATAGGGAAAAGAGAGTGCATAATTTCTCTGCCCCTGGTTTGAGCAAAGTGGGCTTATTCGTGCCTGGGACAACTCCGAAATCTACATCCGTTTTCATCTGGCTTTTAACAAATGCTTTCAGAGCTATGTACCGATTCTGGTATTCTTGCAAGCTATTGACGATGGGTGAGATTTGTGTAGTTGCGACTAAGTCAACAACTTCATCTGTTACTTGTTCAATGCGGCGTTGAGGGGGTTGTGAGTAAGTCATGATGTTTAAGTGAAACTGAGCGGGTAAAGCACGAACTAATCGGTGATTGTGATTTCCGGCACCATTGCTGTGTAAAGCACTTGATATAGGATTGGAGTGATAGGCGTTCTGATAAATCCAACAGGAGTTTCAAACCAGAAAACCTGAAGTATCTTGGGTGCCATAACTTTGAATCGGAAATTGTTCTTGGGTGGAGGAATGATGTTGAGTGGGTCTAGAAAATACGGCTTAAATTGACCGTATCCACAGTACTGGCAGCCCCAATCGCAATAGGGACAGAGAACCTTGAATTCATCAGCAAAGACTGTAAGTGAGCGAAATCGAAGGATTGGCATGGTTCGTTTGAGTACAAAAAAAGAGCTGGAGAGCAACATCCAGCCCGGTAAAGTGCGCTACGCGCAGGGTGTAGGGTATAGGGTGTGGGGTGTGGGGAAAAGACAGGCTTAGAATGGGGCTTCAAACCCACCCCTTTCCAATTACCTTTGCTCAGGGCGGAGCCTCTAACTCAACGGTCTCGAGCGTCGTTTCCTCCCCTATACCCCACACCCTACACCCCACACCCGCCCCGAGGGGGTTGGTAAAAAGTAGCCAAACGATTTAGCGTCAGCTTGCTAGTCGATAGCTTGTTGATAACTTCCCTGTTCTAGGAAACTTGAGCCAACAAGCCACTTCTGCCAGCCTTCTTGATACCTGCCAAAGAGTAGAAGATGTGTGTCTTTCTGCACGGGACTGATACAATGCCCCATCTTGGAGTTGAACTTGAAAACAGCTCCCGGTGCGATCGCAAAGGATTGATATTTCTCTGGTTCTTCCCAAGCACGGCTTCTACCCATGTGAGTGGCAATATGAAATTCAATCTCGCTGCTGACGATTGCAACTTGCCAAGAACGAAAGATGCTATGAGAACAATGCCAGGTTTCATATCCTCCTGAATGTTTTTCTGATGGCGTTTTGTACAAATAGAGTGAGGCTTGATGCCAACCCGGTAGGAATCTTTTTCCTAGTTCTTCTACTTCAGGACAGGTATCATGGTGAGTTATCCGATGGTGGATGTAACCTCGGCTGTCGGGTGTAAAAGGGCAGCAGTTGGTTTTGTATTGGAATGATGTCTCAAATCGGTTGTAAGCAATTCTCGTACCGATAGAGTGTTTGAGACGGTGTTTCTGGCACCACCAAATAAACCGACCGAGGTCAGTTTTGATTTGACCAAGTGCAGTAATCATGGTTGTATGAGTTTGAAGAAAAAAAGAAAAGCTGGAGACACGGGCAGCGCTCCAGCTTGCAAGACAAGTCAAAATATCTAGCGATAGCTTGTTATTTGAGACTTTTAGTATCAGGTTTTAACTGAACACGAGAACCCCTAGATGCCCAACCCAGCTTGATTTCTCCGTCTGGTACAACAACTGGGACAGACATGGAAAACCGACCTGGGCCATTTAACTGGCGAATCGCGATCGGATAGCCGACGACTTTGGCACAGTTTCTGGCAAACTTGTGTGGCGGGAAATTCCACCAAGATTCGCAGACAAAACCGGTGAAGCTATGATCGCTTTCTCTCCAATGAACCTCAATGGCACCAAAGTAATAAGCGACTTTAGCAACGGCATGATACGGAATATATCGGCGCATCAGATTTTCTCAATACATCGGTTTAATCCGCGCTAGCTGTTTGAAAAATAGGGTGTAGGGTATGGGGTGTGGGGTGTGGTGAAAAATGCTTTTCACGCGGGAGTACTTGCTTGCTCTTGGTGTATGAAGAAAAAAAGGTAGTGTACAATCCCCATTCTTCTCCCTGCCTTTCCCCACACCCTACACCCTACCCCCTACACCCGGAGCGCCCATTCTTTCCCAACTCTTGCTTGAGGATGGAGAATCCTGGGCGCGACATGCTAAGAGCATCCGAGATGATAGGTTTAAAACGGCATCGTATCTTCAGCAGCGATCGCCAATGTATCTTTTGCAGAAACTCCGTAGAACCGAGCTTCTTTGGGCATACCCGTGCGATCGGCTTTACCAATGCGTGGACCTTCACATCTTTCAAACCGGATGCGATTTCTCAGCTTCTTAATCCAGAGTTCAATGTTGTCTGGGTCATTAGCAGGTCTAGTTGGATTGAAGCCGATATAAACTACAAAGGGTTTATGATAATCATTTACTCTAGTCCAGTTGGCGGCAAAACGGTGATTTTCGTTCATTGCAACACAGACCCAAACATGAGGTGATAGCCGTCGCATAATGAAACTGCCGTGACCTGATTGATGAGTTATCTCGAATCTATCGAATGCATTCATCAACATCATCCAAATACATCGGCCTCATCCGCGCTAGCTGATGTGAACAAGGGAGTCGGGAATCGGGAATCGGGAATCGGGAATCGGGAAGAAATGGAGCAGAGCTTCTCACTCCGCTCTGATTCAATCACTCTTGCTTAAGGCGGGGCTGTCGGGCGTTGCCCGCCCGCGAGAGCTAACAGACCAAAAGTTTTCGAGGTTATATCACTCAACCCCACTCCCGACTCCCGACTCCCCACTCCCGCCCCGTAGGGACTTGGTGAACCTGTTTGATTGGATGAAAATATAGATGAGGCGATCTGCGCTGACGCTCAAGAGTGTCGCTACCGCTTCGCTAACGCTATCGCCAAAAAAATTAAGCCCTGGCGTCAACCAGGACTAGAGGAACTACAGGATAAAAGCTTTACTAACTAGCGCTGCATTCTGCTTATACTGCTCAGAGAAAGGGACTTCGATATGAAGTCGTATGTCTCCAATCATGTGATGGCAGCCATCTATCTGGAAGCAGTGGTATCCTGGCTCATCAGATGGCCCCATGAACTGGGCGTATCTTAATATGCATTCGTAGTAATCTGGATAAGCCATTGCTAAAGCTTTCTTCAGGCTACCTTGCATATAGTGCCATTCCAATGAGTTACGCTCAGGGAAGATGTAATCCACAGCAGGAATACTCCAAAAACACATCGGACTTTCCCGCGCTAGCTTTCAGGGGCATTGTTGCTGTTAACTGACAAAAAAAATCAGCAGCCCCTCAGGACTGCTAATGACTGGCTACGACTTACTCATAAGCTGCTTCCATTCTGGTCGAATCTCCCAGAAGGTGACGGAAAACCGATTAAGTTCATGCTCCCAAACACAATGTGGATGCTTTGAGTCAAAGAAGCTGATATCTCCTGCTTCCAACTCATGTAGCTCCCCGGTTCCCCGCTTACAATCGCGGAGGTCTGTCTCTCTTGGCCAGATTTCAAACACACACCGTTTTGTTGTTATTCCCCAAGTTTTACCAGAAGAATAACGATGGTCACGATGCGGCTTAATTATGCCGAGGGCAACTAAACCAACACTGGCGGTAGGAGCGATCGCATGAAGCAACTCACGAAAATATTCACTTTCAAAAGCTGGTTTCACTGCTACGATATCCTTTCGCAGATCAGGTTCTCCAAACAACCAGGCTCGTTGACGACCAGGGGCATAGCTGGAAATATCCTCTTCTCCAGCAGCTCCCAAAGCTAACCAGCAGTTGTTCTGAAGGGTATGATGTTCTACTTGGGATAGACGACCAACACGCTTAAGCAACATAACAACTCCTTTCATAGGAAAACATCAGGTTGCTCCGCGCTAGCTCAAAATTTTCATTTGTACTGTTAGCTTTCGCGTCGTGAAAAAAATGAGCGCAGCCTCGAAGGACTACGCTGTTGGCTCTAATATCTGCTGGGCTGGTCGTGCCAATATCTGTCAGTGCCCTCAATTCGAGTGCGGAATAAGCCGAGCCTGACATCATTGGGGCGATCGCCAATTATTTCCGGTTTCCAGTACACAGGACAAGCTGGAGAATATCCCCGGTTAATGAGCCAGAGGAAGCGGCGATCACAGATATCTGCTGGAAAGTTGACAATGAGCACGGGAATTGAGAAAACTCTGTGAGCTTCAATTTCTGCATAAATTGTACGGATGACTATGTGGTTAATCATTTTCCCGTGAGGCAAAACATCCAATTACTCCGCGCTAGCTGATGCTTATAAAAAAATGCGATCGCTTTTTGACCCGACCCGATCGACCCGGCCCCTCCGACTGATGAACAAGTTGGGTTTAAATGCGAAACAACCTGACAGAAGCGAAATATTGATTTGCCTTCCCTTCAACTTGGCTCAGATTAAGCATTCCCTGCCAAGATTGCCCTTTATTGTCCTTCAGGAGCCAGTTACTCCAAGCAGATAGGGAACTCTGTCCGCTGTCACGTCGTATCCAACCGACTCGTTGGAGCTGAGCGGTATAATGGGCCGCCAAAGCCTGAACATCTAGAGAGGTCTCCAGCATTGCCATTGACTCCCAATCATGATTACTGCCTCTACTACCCCTGAGTTCAACCTTTGTGTGGGATGGAGGTGTTAAGGGTGGGAGCGGCACCTCCCACCTCTGATTGGTATGATTCGACGAACAGTAAGAGTTAAAGGAGGATAAATACAGATTAAGACGCACATCCGTGGTCGCCTTCGGCATCGGTCTAGCTTCGATGAAAAGTGGTCCAAAGGAGCCTTGGCAAAACACGTCGGTACGGCCTGCCCTCGTTATGTCCCCATTCTCTGCCACTACTAAAGGCGTTGAAAAGTCCACAATCTCAAACCCATTCTCTGGTCTTGTCTGCACGAAGCCCCTCTCGGAGAGTCGCTTGGTTTCTGGCTCTGGCTTCCTCCACCCAGCAGCTAGCAGCCGTTCTCGATAGAAAGCGACCACTTGTTCGGGCGACTGCCCCACATCCAGTAGAATTTGAACGTCTTCTTTTGGACCTACAACGCTGCCGAGAATTTGTGTCTGTTCAGGCAGTGGCAACTCTACAGGCAGTCGCTCCGGGAGCCGTCCTTCTAGAATTTGCACTCCTGATGCAGACCAGTTAAGCAAGCGCAATACAAAATTGCGAGACAACGATTCGTTCCTGGCTGTTGGCATTTGAGCCTTAGCCCGCCCTAACGCCAATGTACTGATGACAATCAGGGCAAGCACTAGCAAAAATCGTAAACGGGGCATCACTCATCTTTCCTTAATATCTTCAGCTTTCCCCCTAGCTGCATCCTGAACTGGAGCGGGTCATGAATCAATCAACATTTTTAGCTTTCTATTAATTACTCAGTAAAAATTGGAGATTTGACGCAAAAGTAACAAACATTTATATAAATCCTTCAGTATTCAAAGTTTGCAAACATTGGGATACTCCGCGCTAGCTAGAGCTGGCAAAAAAATAAGCCCCAGCCTCCTCCAGGGCTATTCCTAACGAAAGACTTCGTAATCTTTACTTGATGACGTTAGAACATATAGTCCTCATCTGAATCTGATTCTTTACCTGAGATGCGCTTCAAATCCTCCTTCAAAGTGACGGTTATGTGGGCAGATTCAATCAACTTCTTGGGATTTGAGACACACCAAGTGAACATCTGCTGCTCTGTGTAATTGATGAGTGCGATCGCCACTTGTTCAGCCGTAAGGGAAGCATATTGAGGATGATACTTCTGAAGCCGAAAGAGGACTTCTGGCAGAATCCTTTGAATATGCTGCTCCAAAGCTAGAGGAACAATCCACTCAGTCGGAACTGGAGGTTCCTCAATCATGATTTCAACTCCCAGGTTCTCAGCTTCTTTCTCAGCTTTGGCTTTCCAGTTGTCAAATCGGGTTTGCCATCGCAGAGCAATAGCCTGCTGAATCACATTAGGCTCAACAACAGGCAGACTGATGGATTCGTAATGCTGACAACTCCTGGCATCATCTACACAGTCGGGATTAACTGCACAAACAAGATTATCGTCGTGTGCCGATTCAGTATAATTTTTGCAATTGTGACATGAGATTTCTAGCATCAGATTAGAACACCTAAAAACATCAGGATGTTTGGCGCTAGCTTGTTAGTTTGATAAAAAAATTAGATTCAAGGCTCCAACAATGTGGCGAGTGTCAGAGCCTTCTAATATTCAACTGGAATAAAGCTTGAGGGAACGGCGTGGAGAGGTGGCACTTAGGGATGGAGATGCAATCGCATAAGTTGCATAGGGCTTGGATGTAGCGGGGAAGTCCTCAAAGGCGAGGTCGTAATTAGGATGAGGAATTTCATTAGGCGGCAAATCTAAATGACGAACCATGTCTAAGATGAAAACTAGGATGAAGCCACCATACATTACAACCGGAATGGCTACATTGAGTATTTGCTCAATGTTAGGGATGGAATGGCAAATAGAGCAAATAAAGAGGAAGATAACGGTGAGGAGAGGATTGAGTTTCATTGGATTAGTTTCCTAAAAATCCCAATGCTCCGCGCTAGCCTAATCAGAATATTTGCGGTTCCTTTCCGAAGCATAGGTTAACCTGCGTGAACTTTAATATGAGGTGTATCAAATGCGATCGCTATCATAAGAGTCTGTTAAAAAAAATTGCAGCAAGGCACCGAAATGCACTGCTGCTGCTAGCTGGCACTAGCGAATGGAGATAGACATGAAACGCTCAGATAACTTGAGGCACACTGAAGCAGGAATACGAGAAAACACAACTCGACAAGTCTTATGATAACCATTCGACTGTGTCATAAACACGCATCCTTTACGACGTAACCAAGCTAAATTTTCTGATAGCTTCGCACCATCAATAGCATCGAAGACAGCAACAAACTGGTTGTTGACTTTACCGAAACTAAGCATAGCTAACTCCTTAAGGAAAACATCGCCCTAATCCGCGCTAGCCAAGAAACATTGCTGTTATCGATAAATGTAATAGAAAAAATAACCCTCCAAAGAGGGCTACAAGTAAACAGAACTCTTGAACCGACACAACAGTTTAACTGCTATATTCAGATGAAGCAATCGGGTTATGGAGTCTGACTCTCAACTCAATGGGAATACCGCTATCATTGGTGAATTGATGGGCTAGAAGATGGGAAAGCTGAGTTGTCAAGCTAGGAATGCGATCGCCTAAATGAGGAAACTTGATTTCAGCCACAATAGTTTTAGTTTCCTGCTTTCCCAGTTCCGGATAATGCATGACAGTGGTGATGATGTAGGCTTGAGTATTCTGGCATTTCATCTTGGCTCCAATTTCTTGAACCAGTTGCTGGCTGGCTAGTTGATGAGCAATATGAGCAGCATCAGTTTCTTTGGGAACTTTAAACTCAAACTTGCTCAAACAGGATTCAGTCTGAATTCCTCCTACTATAGAGATATCTCTACCAACAAACTGCAAGTATATTGATAAATTGGTACGGGTATTAATTTTGGCATAGTTCCATTGAGAAACTTCGACGAACCAACCAAACTTCTCAGCGATCTGTTTGCTGACCACAGAAAGATTAGTAATCATTTACTCGTTCTCCATTTTAGGTAAAAGAAACGAAAGTGCGACCAGAAATATGGCCACACCTCTTTTGTCCACTTCGCCCGTATATGAGCGAGTGGACTGTTCGGGTCGAGTTCCTCCGACCCTTTATCTGTTATCAGTTGCTACATGAGGAGATGGCTGTAAGGGCAAAAGACCTCCTCACAGAAGGAGAAATAATTGGGAATAAAGCGAATGCATACATAACAAACATACTTGTCTATGGGGTCTTCAATCGCCTCATTCCAATCCTTTTCAGTTGGCTGGTGGTTTAGACTCTCATTGAGGCAGCATGGGGGGAAACTGACTAGGATGATGCCATTTTGAACAA
>CBKWLJ010000375.1:0-9520 GCA_966675205.1 uncultured bacterium | reverse complement strand
CTTCTGCCTTTTGCAAACCGTTGCTGTATTTACGACCCAAATAAAAATGCTATATGGTATCCATGCGTAAGTCCTGTCAGTATTTCAACTTCTGTAAACAGTGTCCACCTTCCATCCAAACAACGTCTCCTACTTCAGTTCTAATACTTCTCCTCGACCTTTAATTTAGGAAGCCCTTCTAGTCTTTCTAAAGGTTGGCTGGCTTGAGTGAAAGGCACAAAAATCGTTAAGCCACCGGGAATGCATTCAACCTCAATGGGTGTTGTGCCAATAATTTCTCCATCAAGAACAACTTTTTGAGGCGGATTGGTCGTGACTTTAATACGTTTAGCTCGCAAATAACCGATATCATCTCGTTCTGCGGCACTGCTTTGAAAAGCGGTTTGTAGTAAATGGTACGCGGATGCGATCGCACCTGCACGGGTGGCGGGGGCGACTACGGTTAAATCAAGCAATCCATCATCATAAATAATACCTGCTGGCCCTTGAGCCAGAATGGATGTGGGTGGGGCAGCATTTGCGATCGTTACTGCACCTGCCGTCACAGTAATTACTTTTTCATCTGTTTCAATCTGCGCCTCAAACGTTTCAAACACCTGTAGCTGTTGAACTCCTGCCAAAATGTAAGCAAGTGTACCTAAGCGGTTTTTGGTTTCTCGATCCGCTTTAGCAACCATTTCTGCCTCAAAGCCAACGCCAGCCAGTAACACCATGGGCTTTCCGTTGCATAGTGCGGTATCAACAACCTTGGTGTTTCCCTCTAATATGGTTTGACAAGCCTCTTCAATGGTGTCGGGAATCGTTAAAGCAGAGGCAAAAGCATTAGCTGTACCTCGTGAAATCACACCGAGAGGAATATTGGTATTCACCACTGCCGCTGCTGCCGCTGAAAGAGTACCATCACCCCCAGAAGCAATAAGCATTTGGACACCCTCTGCCACTGCCTCATACGCCAGTTGACCTGCATCTACTTCTGGTGTGGTTAAGCGGATATCCAAGTCTATTTCTGTCTCCAGTAGTGCCCGAATTTTCAAGAAGTCTTGCTCTGGGTCACTTTGACCAGCAACTGGATTAAAAATGAGGCAAGCAGAACGATTAAGAGTCATGAGTCAATGTTCAGTTCTCAGTTTTTCAGTAAGTTGCCGACCTACGAGAAGATGCTATGCAAGCCCATGCCTAACGTTGAGTTGCTCCGCATCTTGTCTAATTTTCACCGAACACTGACAAGGTTTTCCTACCCCTTTAGGGGAGTATCGTTGATCAAAGCGTTGATGAGGACTGACAACTGAGTCTGTTTCAACGCAAGAATTCTGAATGATGAGTGGGATTAGAGTCCCCACCTAAAAAAATCTAGGTGTCTGCACTTGAAGGGCTTCAATCTTCCTCCAAGTCGAAATTAGAAAGTTTGGTAATTCTTAATGTTTCTAGCAACAGATGCACCACTGGTTTAGCCATTCTCCTCAACTTGACTGACGCGGCGTAAATTTAACACATCGCTCATTTTTTTAATTTGAGTAAAGCTACGCTCAAGTTGTTGGTGGTCGAGGATATCAATGCACAAATCGATCAACGCCGGTCTCCCTTCTTGAGTTCTGACTTGGGCGTTGCGAACATTAATATTTTGGTCGCTCAAGCGAGATAAGATGTCTTTGAAGACACCGACTCGGTCAATGACTTCGATTTGAATATTGACCGGGTAAGTTTGAGGACGACCGTTGCTGCTATCAGTCGGATTCCAGCTCACCGGAATTACTCGTTCTCCAGGGATATTTTCTAAGTTGGTACAACCTTGTCGGTGAATGGAAATACCACGCGTGCGTGTCACAACACCAATAATCGGTTCCCCAGGAATGGGATTACAACAACCAGCCAGATGATGGAGTAAGCCTTCGACACCTGCAATGGGTTCACTTTTAGGGCCACCCGTTGATGGAGCTTTGCTAGTAGGCAGTTGGGGAATAGAAGGCTCTGGCGGTTCAGCTTCAATGGGTTGCTGGGCTTTTACGGCATCTCGCAGCCGCTTGACAACTAAGTTCAAGGTCACCTCACCATAACCCAAGGCGGCCAGCAAATCATCAACACTATGGTAGTTACAGCGCTCTGTTGCTGCCTGCATCGGTTCGGATTTGAGCAATGCTTCAAAGCCTTTTTTGCCCAATTCTTTTTCTAACAATTCTCGACCGCGAGCGATATTTTCTTCTCGATGCGATCGCTTATACCATTGTCGAATCCGGTTGCGGGCACCAGGTGTAACCACAAAGTTGAGCCAATCTAAACTGGGATGGCTATTTTCTTTGGTCAGAACTTCAACAATATCTCCATTATTCAACGGGGTATCTAGTACAGCCCACCGTCCATTAATCCGAACTCCTGCACAATGATTCCCGACTTCTGAATGAATCCGGTAAGCAAAATCGACAGGGGTTGCGCCTCGAGCGAGCGGAATCACATCTCCATTGGGCGTAAAGACATAAACATCATCATCAAATAAGTTGTCCTTGACGCTATCGATATATTCCTGAGCATCTTTCAGGTCATTTTGCCATTCCAACAACTGCCGCAGCCAAGTAAACTTTTCGTCTTCCGTTCCCCAGCGAATATTATTGGAATTCCCGGCTTCCTTGTACTTCCAGTGTGCTGCAATTCCATACTCCGCAATATGATGCATTTCCAGGGTGCGAATTTGCACTTCAATCGGACGACCGGATGGGCCGATTACCCCAGTATGCAACGATTGATAGCGGTTGGGTTTTGGCAACCCGATGTAGTCTTTAAATCGACCCGGAATCGGTCGAAAGACATCATGAACTACAGCTAAGGCTCGGTAGCATTCTTCATTCGTCTCGACAATCAGCCGCATGGCAGCAATATCATAAATTTCATGAAATCCTTTTTGCTGCCGCTGCATTTTCTGATATATTCCATAAAGGTGTTTAGGACGCCACTTGAGTTCGAGGCAATGAATTCCAATTCTCTCCAAGCGCTCTCGCAGAACCTCTGCTAACTTACTCAGTCGCTCCTCTCGATCCGATCGCCGCTCTGCTACCAGTTTTTGCATTTGACGGTAAGATTCGGGTTCGAGGTACTTAAACGACAAATCCTCCAATTCCCACTTAAAGCGTCCAATTCCCAATCGGTTGGCTAGGGGAGCAAAAATTTCTCGAGTCTCTAGGGAAATTCTGCGCTGTTTCTCTGGTGCTAAGTGTTCGAGCGTCCGCATATTGTGCAGTCGGTCGGCTAACTTTACCACGATCACTCGAATATCCGCCGCCATTGCCAAGAACATGCGACGGAAGTTTTCAGCTTGACGCTCGGTTTTGCTGGAAAAGTTAAACTTAGAAAGTTTGGTGACACCTTCGACGAGTCGCCGCACTTCAGGTCCGAATCTAGATTCGATTTCTTCGAGGGTGACCTCCGTATCTTCCACAATGTCATGCAAAAATCCAGCAGCAATCATCACACTGCTGCCGCCCAAATCCCGCAATAACCCAGCAACAGCAACGGGATGAGCAATATAAGCTTCTCCCGAGGCTCGATTTTGACCTTCATGCAGTTGGTACGCAAACTCGAAGGCTCGGCAAATCAAGCTAATATCGTCAGGGACAGGTTCATTAGCCGCAGCTTCCTGGGCAAGCAGACAAGACTGCAACCAATCAGGAACATTGAAGCTGTACTTTGAGGTGTGATACGTAGGAGTTGTAGCTATGGCATCCATAAGTCTATTACCTAACAGATAAAAAATAGAATTGAGTTTACCAGAACGGCGATGAGATCGTTCGTAGTTTTATCCTCGTTGATTGCGCCTGACTTCTTCGATCTTGTCAAAATTATTTAGGACTAAGGTTGGGGAGATCAGATTCGATGTAGTGCTTGCCACCTTAGTGCCCTTGGGAGTACGACCTTTGAGTGAATGCTTACGCCAAGGAGAAGCGCTTAAGTGGAAAGCGCCTTTCAAAGTGCGACGCTTAAAGAAGCGAAAAGGTTGCTAGACTTATCGCTTCCTTGTCTAAACCGTTAGCTTTGAGGTTAGAGCCACCAAGAGCGAACTTTGGAGTGACTCAATCACCTTACTTTATTGGAAAGACAAAATTCTTTACATTGATTCTAAACCAAACCAGCGCAATAATGTTACCGACGTTACACCGCCAATGCTACCAAGAATTTCAACAAGCCTTGGAGCAGTTGCAAACCCCAACATCTGACACCGAGATTGAGGGAGCAAAACTCCGTAATGCGTTACAAACTGTTCAACAGTTGTTTCAACAGCAAATTGCGACTCTCAATGCCGATGAATTAGCCCCCAATCAAGTCGCTCAGTGGCAGTCTCTGCAAACAGAAATTCACAAACAAATGCGGCTATTGCAGACAGATGTCATGCTGCTAGTCGCGTCACGCCAATCGTCAACAGCCCAGCGTCGGACTTCAGAGGTGAGAAATCGCCTCAATACCCTGATTCAATACTGCGAGGCATTGCTGCAACTTTAGCTATTCCCTGTCCAAGGGATGGGCTAGAGCAAGGCGCTAAAACTGAAGTTAGAAATTCACGCCTCACCCACCCATCTGATGCACAGGCAACATGAATTGGGGCTAAACCCTGATTTCCTATGGCTTTTTCCAGGTACAGAATTTCTGCTTTATAGCAAGGACTGTTTTGCCTTGAAAATCCCACTTTTTGAGCGGAAGGGCAAGTCCTTGTTTTGTTTAATGGTGTTTGATGAGAATTACTTTGATTCTCACTCTGGTGAGAATCCTAACTGATTCACTTTCTTTTGTCTTGCTTCTCAAGAAATAAAGACAGACACCCATGAACGAAAGTTCACAACTTTTCAGGATGAAAATTCTTATCCCTTCTGCCGTCTGCCGTCTTTCTGACTTGTCCTTTTCAGGGGAAAAGTATCGGTAAAAAGTCTGCTTGCTCTTAAGGGATAGGCACTTTGGCTAATTCGCAGTAGATTGAATAGGGAAATTGGACTGTGTAAGGAAGAAAAACCCGTGCAATGCCCGAAATGTAAACAAACCATGCTGTTGGACGGTGTTCTAGACGGTGACTTGGCTGTGAAGTATTGCCAGGATTGTAAAGGAACTTGGATTCCCGCTCCTGAGTACGAAGCTTGGCAAGCTCATCAAATAGAAAACCCGATGAGGTCTGAGTTGCCTGCACAGACACTCAATGTGGATTTTGTTCAGTCTCCTTTTGATACTAAAGCGGCTTTGTGCCCAGAGTGCCAGCGCTATCTGTCTCGGGCTAAAGTTAACCTCAAGACGCCGTTTTATGTGGAACGGTGTATGCAGTGTCGGGGAATTTGGTGTGATTACGGTGAGTGGGACATCCTCCAAAGACTGGGACTGCACACAACGATTGAGCGCTTGTTTAGCAATGAATGGCAAACCAAAGTGCGATCGCGGCAATTTTTAGACAAAGAGCGTGAGGCAACCATTGAAAAACTGGGGTCTGAATTGGCAGAACAGGTATTTGCATTGGCTGATGCCCTAGCAAAGCATCCTAATGGAGATTTTGGTGTCGCTTATTTAATGCGACGAGTCACTTCTTCTCAACCTCCAGATAGAATCAATCAACAATAAGCAATAATAAAAAGTTTCGGAGATTAGGAATTGATGGAAAAATTGTAGGGATCGAGGCTAATTTGGTAAAAATGAATAATTTACTAATGATTAATAACTAATGATTGAGAATTAATTTTAATTTTAAACATGAGTGAAGTCCTGTTGCGTGTAGAAAATTTGCGGGTTGCTTATCCTAACCATCGCTCAACAACGCTGAGTCAGTGGGCAGTAGATGATGTCTCTTTTACCCTAAAAGCTGGGGAACGGTTGGGATTGGTCGGAGAATCGGGTTGTGGCAAGTCAACGCTAGGGCGGGCAGTGATGCGCTTATTACCGCCATCGACGGACATTACAGGACAGGTGAGGTTTGCAGGTGAATCGGTGTTTGATTTGACACCTGCCCAATTGCGTAAGTTTCGTGGGGAAGCGGTAGCATTGGTGTTTCAAGACCCCATGACTCGACTAGACCCCCTGATGACGATTGGGGAACACTGTATTGAAACCTTGAAAGCACACCAACCTCAATTGAGTCGGAATCAATGCAAGGAACGGGCACTTGAGACGCTAGATGCCGTAAAAATACCAGCTAATCGTTGGTCTCAGTATCCTCATGAGTTTAGTGGAGGGATGCGGCAACGGGTAGCGATCGCATTGGCTTTGTTACTCAATCCTAAACTCATTGTCGCGGATGAACCGACCACCAGCTTAGATGTCACGGTATCTGCACAAATTTTAAAAGAACTCACCCGACTGTGCCGCGAACGGGAAATGGCACTGTTACTGATTTCTCACGACTTGGCCATGGTGGGGGAATATTGCGACGAAATCGCCGTGATGTACAACGGGAAAATGGTGGAAACCGGTGCTGTAAGTTCAATTCTGCGGCATCCCCAACACGACTATACGCGATCGCTTTTGAATGCGGCCCTACATGTGCAAGCGGTGGGTGATGAGACTGGGGAAGAAGACGCGGGGACGCGGGGACAAGGAGACGCGGGGAAGGTTCTGGAGGAACGCTCTCCAATCTCCATCCCTAACTCTGGGCCCCTCATACCTCTGTTGCGAGTCGAAAACTTGAGGCAATATTATACCTTAGAAACTAATATCTTTGCACAACTGCTTTCCAAAGAAAATCGTGTGATTAAGGCTGTTGATGATATTAGCTTTGAACTTTATCCCGGTGAAATTCTGGGACTGGTGGGAGAATCAGGTTGCGGCAAGAGTACTCTTTCCCGCACCATTTTACAGCTCATTCGCCCAACCTCTGGAACAGTTGAGTTTCAAGGGCAAAATTTAACCCGATTGGATCGGCAATCTTTACAGGTGATTCGCCGTCAAATCCAAATGGTATTTCAAGACCCCCATGCTTGTCTCAATCCTCTAATGACGGTAGGGCAAAGTATAGCCGACCCTTTATTAATTCACAAACTCGCTAACCCCACCCAAGCAAAAACTCAGGTGCTGGAAATGCTCAAACGGGTGGGATTGACCCCTGTAGAAGATTACTACAATCGCTATCCGGCTGACCTTTCCGGGGGACAACAGCAACGAGTTGCGATCGCGCGTGCTTTGATTACCCGTCCGAGTTTAGTGATTTGTGATGAACCGGTCAGTATGTTGGATGCTACCGTTCAGGCGCAGGTACTAGATTTGATGCTGGAGTTGAAGCAAGAGTTTAACCTCACTTATTTATTCATTACTCATGACTTGTGGTTAGCGAGGTTTTTGTGCGATCGCATTGCTGTGATGAATAAGGGTCAGATTGTAGAAATCGGACCAACTCAAGCCATTTTTCGCAATCCCCAGCACCCTTACACCCAGACATTACTGCAAGCTGCTCCTCTATTAGCAACTCAGGCGTGTTAAAAATTCGTAATGCGTAATTCGGATTTAACGTAGCTTGCTTTTTGCGAGAGCGAATATTCACACATTACGAATTAGGTTGAAGCCCTTGACAAGCAGTTAAGCGAATTCGGAATTGTTTTTGTCAATCGAGTGGAATGCACATTCTTTGTAGGGGCACGGGCTTTGTCCGTGTCCTTACTGTATTCTAGACTTGTTCAAGCAACTCTCTTGTTAACCGAGCAGTATTGGGAGTGAAAGATGTATTTCGCTGAAGTAAGAATCACTATATTCTGATTTAAGGTTTACTTACTGATCTGAGAAAGTACTTGATGCAAAATGTATTTGCAGCTATCTTATTTTTGTTTCTAAGCCTTCTGGGAACAACCCTTTTTCCTAGAGTTGCCCACGCGGGTCAGGTTTTAATTCACAATCCTACAAATAACCCGATCGCTTGCCAGGAAGATGGCAGTGGTGCGATCGCTGTAGCACCAGGTGAAACTGTTTCCCTTGACCCAAACGACCTTCCAGCCAAATCAATTGACTGGGTGGAGTGTGAACAGTACCGGGTTGATAACCTTAAGGTAAATCCAGATAGTCCTGATCGTTACTTATCCTTCAACGGTCAAGCGCAGCAAACGTTATCTGTGTTGCTGTATCCCTATTTACCGACAACACCAGACGGCAATTTCCTGCCGATGGTGCAGCGGATTGTCAACGAATTCCAAGCAAAAAATCCACAGATTTTGCTGAGTGCTGTAGCCACGTTAACAGAGGACTACGATACTTATACCTACGAAAACTTGCCGAAGCTTCTGGGACAAGATGGCTTTGACGTAGTTGAACTCGATACCCTCATGTTGAGTTACCTCGTCGAGCATCACTTAATTACCGCTGCTCCCGATGCAATATCCACCTCAGATTTCTGGTCAGTCGGTCTAGCTGCATCAACTTATAACAACACCCTCTATGGCATTCCGAGTTGGTTGTGTTCCTTCTTTTTATTTGCACGCAGTAACGAAATCTGGGCTATTAACTCAGTCACAGACTTAATTCACTATATTACCCAACACACTAATCTTGGGCCGGGTTTAATTACCAACTTCAACGATCCGTGGAATCTGATCAGTTTTTACTTGAACGGATATGCAGATTGGTTTGGCGTCGATCAGGTGCCTGCCGCTTTAGACAAGCCGATCAATTCGCAGGTGATCAATAACTTGGTGCAGATGGCAGAAGAATGTGAATTCAATCAAAGCAACAATTGCGTCAACGGCCACTACTATCAAGATGCCTATGCAGCGATTCAAGACTTTAACCTCGCTGGTGCAGATAGCTTAATTGGTTTCTCAGAACAGTCGTTTTACGTTATCTTGAATGACCAACATCATCTTCCCCTCTTCGCCACACCCACTCCCTATGGCCCAGAGCTTTCACCGCTGCTATTCACTGATACCTGGGTGCTGAATTCCTCTACTTGTAGCACTACTCTGTGTCAGACGGCGGCTGTCGCTTTTATGCAATACATGAACAGCGTCGAGACGAAGCTCTGGATTACTTTCAGCGAAGATTTATCTAGTGATGCGCCCCCAAGGCGATCGCTACCAGCGATTCAGGCGTTCTACAACGAGTCTAAAGTGCAAAATGACGACCTCTATCCTCAGTTCGAGAAAGTGCTGACGTATCTAGAGCATGAGTCGGCAAACTTTCCTAACTCTATTTCTGAGCGGAAAAAGAATCTGATGTACTGGAGACTCTGCCAAGCGTTTCAAGCAGCCAAGCCGAACTACCTAAACTGTTACTTACAGCAAACTCGCAAAGCGCGTAAGATGCATCGGAGAGTATTAGGTTTTTGATCATATGAGTGGTCAACGACTGCTGTTAATTGCTAAGGAATCTAAGAGCAGCCTAAAAAGAGCAGCTTTTCCTGATCAGCGTTATCTATGCTTGAGGTTTGATTTGTTACGTTAGAGTGCTTTAAGAAAAGACTGAAACTCACTCGCGATCATGATTGCGAAGCAAAACGCACTTTAGTTGATCACTTCAATGATTCAAGTACCTCAGGACTTACGCAAATTTACTGTTAAACCGCCATTTGTAGGGGCGATTCATG
>CBKWLJ010000374.1:0-9610 GCA_966675205.1 uncultured bacterium | reverse complement strand
ACTGCCACCAGCCAAAGCAGTCTGTGTGACAGTTGAGGGTGCGGAATGTGGGCTGAAAGCCAAAGACATTAAAGGTAGCCAACAGCAGAAGAACTTAAAAATTGTTGATAGCGTGCGGGATTCGAGTCAGAAAGCCAGAGGACTATTTCCCTGGTGAAGTGGTTGATTTACGCAAAAAAATCTATTGTATTACTGTTGAGTTTTCTCGTCTGGGGAAGCAACGATCAACGCACCGTTGATCGTCAGCTCACTATCTCTCTTGCAAAAACGCGATCGCACAAGATGCAATGCATTGCATCTCTACAACGCCCCATCTTCTACTGCGCCTAAAGCTTTGAGCGTGGCTTTCTCAGCTTCCGTTAAACCCGTAACGCTAGTAAGATTCATGCCTTCATAGGGTCTGTCTCTGAGAGTCTTTAGGCACTCGCCCGTCTTGACATCCCAAAGTTTGATTGCCTCATCAAAACTACCGCTAGCAACAGTTGCACCATCGGAACTCATCGCTACTGACCATACTGGACGAGTAAACCCTTGAAAAGTTTTCAAACATTCTCCAGTCTGAATATTCCAAAACTTCAGCGTGAGGTCACTACTGCTACTCACCAAGGTTATGCCATCAGGACTTAGAGCAGTTGAATGTACCCTGCCGATATGACCTTGCAAGATTTTCAAACATTTTCCGATACCGACATCCCACAGTTTTATAGTTTGGTCATCATCGCTACTTATTAAAATTTTTCCATCGGGACTAAAATTTACTGCATTTATACTACTCGTAGCCGCCTGAAGCGTCTTAATACATTTCCCAGTATCAATATCCCACAGTCTGATAGTTTTATCACGACTTGCACTAGCAAGGGTTTTACTATCAGGAGCAATAGTAACTGACCAAACTTTGTCAGTATGACCATAGAAGGTATTTAGACATTTTCCAGTATCAATATTCCAGAGTTTTATAGTTTGGTCATCACTACTGCTTGCTAATAACCTCCTGTCAGGACTAATAGTGACTGAATAGACTTTACTGCTATGTCCCTGTAAAGTTCTTAAACATTCTCCAGTGCGAATACTCCATAATTTGATAGTTTGGTCAGCACTTCCACTAGCGAGGGTGTCGCCATCTGAACTGATAGCAACTGACCAGACCAAACCGCTGTGTCCGTGCATACTTACTAAGCATTCCTCCGTGTGAGTATCCCAGAGCTTTATGGTTTGGTCGTCCCCCCCACTTGCTAAAACAGCACCATATGGACTTATAGCAACTGAATAGACTTGGTTAATCTGCCCCCGCAAAATTTTTTGATATTCACCAGCATTCACATCCCAAAACTTTACAGTTTGATCGTTGCAAGTAATAGCCAATGTACTGTTGTCAGGACTCAATGCTATTGAATTTAGTCCACTAGCTTGGTCTTGAAAAGTTTTCAAGCATTCTCCTGTAAAAATATCCCAGAGCTTGATTATTGCATTGGCGCTACCACTAACTAGCATTCTGCCATCTAGACTGATTGCTACTGAATTAACTCGACTGCTATGCCCAAATAAGGTATGTAGACATCTCCCGTTATGAATGTCCCAAAGCCTTACTGTTTGGTCATCACTGGCACTAGCTAGAATATTGCCGTCTGGAGTGATTGCTACTGAATTGACCCGACTGGTATGTCCCAATAAGGTATTTAAACATCTTCCGCAATGAATGTCCCAAAGCTTTATTGCTTGGTCATCACTGGCACTAGCTAGGATGTTGCCGTCTGGAGTGATTGCTACTGAATTGATTCGACTGGTATGTCCCAATAAGGTGTGTAAGCATCTCCCACTGTGAATGTCCCAAAGATTTATTGCTTGGTCATCGCTGCTAGCTAAAGTTGTACCCTCTACATTGATAGCAACAGAATACACTCGATCCACACGGGCATCTAATGTTTTGAGACACTTTCCAGTAAGGGTACTCCAAAGTTTCACTGTTCCATCATCGCTACCACTTATTAGGACGTTACCGTCATTGCTGAAAGCAACAGATCTAACCCAATCTAGATGTCCTTTACAGAGCGAAATTTCTTGTCCACTTGGAATTTGCCACAAGCGAATATCTCCATTCGCTTCACCTGTTGCAAATAGCTTTCCATCCGAACTAAATACTCCTGAAAGAACAGTGCCTAAGACTTTAGCGAAAGCAGAATCAGCCAGATTCGCCTCAGCAAAATTAACACGGCGCAGGCTGGCATTGGTAAAATCAGCACCTTTAATCACAGCATGGGAGAGATTTCTGCCTGCGATCGCACCCTGATCAACCTTCAGTAGCAGAGTCGCTGCATTCCCCCCGACAAAACCCACCTCCGTTTCAGTTTTGCCCCGTGTCGCTTCCAGAATTTCCAGTAGGGAATACTCTTGCTCCCCTCTTACCAAGGGTGATTGGGGGGGTTGCAACATCGGTACAATCAAATCCATCACCGCCTTCGTCAACGGTGCTTGTCCAAAAGCATTGCGAAGCTGCGCTAAATCTTCCCTTACAAATCCCTGAAGCGGCCCAATTGGCACAATCTTCCCGGCTTCATCCATCTGCCGCCGAAAATAGGAAGACCAAGTGTAACTCTGAGATGCTGCACCTTCATCTATATATGACTGCGCCTGTGCCAAGTCCGTAAAATCATTAGCCAACGCCCCCAGTTGAGCCGCAAACTTGTAAGCGACAAAGAACTCCAACAGCGATCGATGAGCTGGAGTATAATCCCCATCAGAATTACGGATGAGCATTGTCTGGCCCATCATGTCGAAGTGCCAGTGGTCTAAATCCTTCTCCTCCCGCACAACCGAACCAAACAGGCGACGAATGCGTTCAGGGAAAAGCCGATAATTCAGACTCATCTGGTCAGTTGACAGCATCTCCCAGGAAAGTTCACACAAAAAGTAGAGCTTATCTGCCAGCGAAGTAAACGTGCGTTCTGCTTTAATATCTCGTTCCATCTTGCGCCGCACTGCATACAGATAAATCCGCGACATATCTACAGGTTTACCTGCTTCGATATCCGGCAACGCTTCTAGAATTAACTCGGTCATCACCGGACGACGAGATAAATCTAACAGTTGAGGATTCCCCATCACCTGCTCAACTGTAGCGGGTGCCGCTTGCAACAAAAACACCTGACGGATTTGCTCATCGTTGAATTTCTCCAGTTCCAGCACCTCAAACTGGGGCGTTTCGCCAGTTAGAGCAGCCGTCGAAGCTTGCAATTCAGCATTGAGCAGCGCCCGTCCTTCTTGAGCTTCTGGAAAATGCTCCGTGCGACAGGTCAAAATGACCTTAGCCCCCGGCACCACCACCTTCGCCAACTCCCAAAAGTTGTTAATCATCGCTTGGCGATCGACCTTAGCTGCCATTTCATCGAAGCCATCGAAAATCAGCAGCAGCTTACCCATGCGGTTGAGTTGCTCAAAAGCTTCGTAGTGAGGTATGGGTAGCTTATGTTTGCGAAAGAAGAATTCTGAAAATAGAGACTCAACACTTACTGCCTTGGCATAGTCACGCAAGGGGATAACTAACGGTAGACGAGGACGTTCAAGACCACGTTTTTGGGCATCGCGATAGCGTTGCAGTGCCGTCCAAGCATAATGAAAGGCAAACCACGTCTTGCCCGTCCCAAACTCCCCCAGAATAGAGATATGCTCTTTAACTGGGTCATCAAGCCAGAGGTCGATATAACCGTCAATCCAGCCGTCGCGTTCGTCGTAGCGACTGACGGCTAACCTGCGCTTGGTAATGGGGTCGAACTCTTCTTTCGTGCAGGCAAGCGGAACATACTTTTTCTCAATATCTCGGCGTTTGACCTCTTCTTCCAACCAGTTGAGATAGCCACTGAAGTCAGCATCCTGATCGAGGAGTTCATCGAAGGTATAGCAACCCAGGTGATGATTTTCCTCCTTCTCCACTTCATCCCGCGCCGCCCGTGAAATGCGCCTTGCCGTCACTAACCATCCTTCATCGGTTCGTTGCTCCTCTACCGACTGGTGCAACGCCGCCACATCCCTGATTCCCGCTTCCCCCTCAATACCCCGCACGAGAATGCGATCGTATCGATTCCGCCGTACTGGAATGTTGATAATCCACTCAAAATAGCTATCTTCCCAAACTTCATATCGCTCAAAGCGATAGCCCAAGGTTTCAAACCAGCCTCTCATCTGCTGAGCTAATACAAATGCCCTGCAATTCTTATCTGTTGAGGGTTCAGCCGCTGGCAGTGCTGGGTAATCCTGTGCCGCCAGCCGTGCCATCTCTGTGCGAATTCCCTCTAGTGTCGGGAGCCTGTTGAGCCGTTGTTGGATATTTTCTATTCTTTTGTGTAAGGAGCCTATCTGCTGGTTAGTGAGAACTTCAGCAGGCGTGCGCGATCGCTTAGCCACCTCGATAAACACGGTGGCAAACGCCGCGAATTCTCTGTGGGCATCAATTCCCAGTTCTCGGATTTCATCCCCTAAAGCATACCCGTCTAGAAACACTTCGCCTTCTTTGAGGAGAATTGAAGGATTATTCTGGTCTAATGCCCTGCGGAAAATCTTTTGAATCTCTTGTTGCCGGAAAAGAGAGAGGATTGGCTTGGGTTTGCCAACGCCGTATTCTACCAGGGCATAAGCGTAAACGCCACTGAAATCTGATGGCGGATGGTCGGGGTCGAGGTTAAATTTTTTTAATAATTTGATGACTGTCTCATTGCGCTGGAGCTTGTCCTTTATAAAAGCAGTAGGACTGACGATATCGGTAATTGCGCCAATTATTGCGTCGAGGGGAATGGGTATCACGGGGATGTTCCTTGAGTTAAAGGACTTTGGCGACGTACAGGCTTTACCGCTATTATCCAAACTCTGGATAGACTTGGCGAGTCAGTCATACCCCCTAATCCCTTTTGTTAAGGAAACGTTAGAAACGAGGAGAGCGATCGCTACCATTCATCTCTAATTTCTTTTGATGTGGAATTCAAAGCTGACGAGGAATTGTTTCACGAATAGAGGTATAGTCTGAGCAGGAACACTCTCAATAGCTATCGTTGACTGTTGTTATCTCACTGTTCAATCAAGCAGGCGGCGTTGGCAAATCGACGCTTACCCAAAACCTTGGCTATCACCTCTCCCAACGCCACCATAAGGTACTGTTGGTAGACATCGACCCCCAAGCTTCCTTGACCACGTTCATGGGGCTGGAGCCAGCGGATTTAGAGAAAACGATATACGATGCCCTAGTGTCCGAACAGGACGAGCCGCTTCCCCTACACCGAGACTTACATGGCATGGACTTGGCTCCTGCCAATATCTTGTTAGCCAACGCCGAGCAAGAACTAATTTTTGCCGAACTTCGAGAGTTCCGGCTTAAAGAGGTACTGGCTCCCCTATTAGACAACTACGACTTCATTTTGATTGATTGCCCCCCTTCTTTGGGGATATTGACTCAAATTAGCCTCGTTGCCTCGACTCATGTCTTAGTCCCCATTCAGTGTCAGTTCAAAGCCTTGAAGGGAACCGACTCTCTCTTGAAAACCGTAGCGCGAGTGCAGCGCAAGCTCAACCGCCCCCTCAAGTTTGCCGGATTCTTCCCGACGATGTACAGCGCCAGTAACTCTCTCGACCAGCGCACCTTACAATCTATTTCTGAACAACTCTCAAACCTCGCCCCCGTATTTCCCCCACTGCCCCGTGCCACAGCCGTGGCGGAAGCGGCTGAGTATGGCAAACCTTTAACTCTTTGCCCAAATAAACATCCGGCTATCCTACGCTTATTTGATGAGATAGCCGTCTTCTTGGAGGAGATGTCATGAGTCCCCGACGCCGCACCCAACCCCCTGCCGAGCGCTCAAAACTGAAAAATGTGGCTCTATTTGCCTCTGAAGAGGAATCATCCGTTCCCCATACCCTTCCCCTCGACCAAATTATCCTGCCTCCTACTCAGCCCCGGCGTTACTTTGACCCCCAAGCGATGCAATCTTTGGTAGAGTCGGTCAAAAGCGAAGGCATCCTTCAGCCTCTATTAGTTCGACCTGTGGGAGAGAAGTATGAGGTAATCGCTGGAGAACGACGCTACCGAGCGGCTCAGGAGGCAGAATTAACCCAAGTGCCTGTGACAGTTCGGGAAATGACGGATGACCAGGCAGTTCAGTATGCCCTGATAGAGAATCTGCAACGAGAAGACCTCAATCCGGTTGAGGAGACGGAAGGGATACTCAATCTTTTGGCTCTCCGATTGGGATGTGATACGGCTGAGGTTTCCTCCAAGCTTTACCGCATGGAGAATGAAGCGAAAGGTAAAATTACCCGAAACGTTTCGGGTAAGTCGGAAACTGAAACGATAGAACAGGTGTTTGCCTCTGTGGGAAAAATGAACTGGCAGTCGTTTGTTCGTACCCGACTCCCGCTCCTCAAACTGCCTGCCGATATTCTGGACGCTTTACGTGCTGGACGCCTTGAGTACACCAAAGCTAAAGCAATCGCACTTCTCAAAGACGAAGCCGAGCGCAAGGCACTGTTGGAAGATGCGATCACTTCTTCCCTCTCCTTAAGTCAAATCAAGGAGCGAGTCAAAGCGACTCAACCCCCAACCGAATCCCCTCCCCTCGCCACCCGGATGGTAACCACCTACCAACTAGCTAAGAAGCAAAAAGTTTGGGATGACCCCAAAAAGCGCAAGAAACTCGAATCGTTATTGAGTCAGATTGAAGCGCTGCTCTCCAAGGAATAGTGTGTGCCCTCACGTTAAAAGCTAACCAAATCGAGATGAGTGAGGAGGAATTGCATCCAACTGGCGCAGCAATGGAAGTGCGTTTCTTCCTTACGTCTTGAGCAAGACATAATCTCCACTGCCTTTGAGAGCACTCGTGCTGAGTCGCTACATACTATTACTGGACATTGGCTATCGCGTGAGCATATAGCTGTGCGAACGCCCGATTTTCTCCCGATGCTTGGGCAAGCAATGTCTTTAACGTCGCTTGGCACAAGAGCGTTATATAAGTCAAGATTATAGAAAGCTCTGTATTCATCAGGGATAAGCACCACCGCGCTCATACATGCTTGAGTTCAACCAATTTAATAACCAGACCCCACTGCCAGAACTTACTGCCCCCGAAATCGAGCAATACCTCGCCAGTGGACTGTTTCGTGGGATTGGAAAAAAGACAGCCGTGCTACTCGTGTCTTACTTCGGCACCAACACTCTCAACGTCTTAGAACACTCCCCAGAACAACTCTCAATCATCCCTCAACTCACTCAATACCGCATCGATATCATCACATCGGCTTGGAGAGAAAGCGCATCCAACCCAGTACGAGGCGCGATGGCTTGGCTGTTAGGACTCTCTACCCCCTTGGGATTAACCCTGAAACTGTGTGAACGCTACGGACACCAAACCGAAGCAATACTCAAAAGCAACCCTTATCGCATCATTGATGAAGTTGAGGGGATTGGGTTTAAAACCGCTGACGCCTTAGCGTTATCCATCGGCATTTCTCCTCATAGCGAACAGCGCTACAATTATGGGATTGTTCAAGTCTTAAAAGATGCATTGAGTGAAGGGCATTGTTTTGTCCCTGAACGGGAATTACTGATGCGAGCCTTGGCACTGCTCTCTGGTTCCAACCCTACTCCTGACTCTCTTGATATACAAGCAGTCATTCAATCCTGCCTGACGAACAAAACCCTGGTAGAAGCCAACGCCAATAGCGGCATCTACTTGAAGCCAGTCTATCGTGCCGAACTCAGCGTCGCTTTATACATTAAAGCGTTCCTAGCCGGACTTCAGCAGTCTACCTTTGAGCTTGAATACTGGTTGCACAAGACGGAACAACTGTCTTACCAGGAACTCAATCGCCTTTCTCCAGAACAGCGAGAGGCTTTGTATATGGCTGGGACGCACCCCTTGAGTATTCTCACCGGTGGCCCCGGACGCGGTAAAACTCACATCCTCAAATACTTAGTACAGTGGCTTTGTGCCCAAGAAGTAAATCTAGCACTGGCAGCACCAACAGGGAAAGCGGCCGCCCGCATGAAAGACGCTACCGGATACGAAGCACAAACGATTCATCGCCTGTTGCAGTGGCAGGGACACGGCCAGTCTTTCCGTTACAACCAAAACAATCCTTTACCGATTGACTGGTTGATTGTAGATGAATTTAGCATGGTGGATTTGTTCCTGTTTAACTCCCTGCTGAAAGCTTTAAAACCAACCACAAGAATTCTCCTCGTCGGCGATTTCAACCAGCTACCCAGTGTGGGAGCCGGGATGGTGCTGCGGGACTTGATAGTATCAGAACTGATACCCACGACTCAATTGCAGACTATCTATCGCCAGCAGCACGAAAGCCCGATTATCTACGCCGCCGACGCAGTAATTTCTGGAAAGGTGCCAGCACTCAATGAGTTTAACCAACCTTCCGCTTGGATGAATGCCGGGGAGTGTTCCATGCTGTGCCGTTCTACTCCTAATGATGTGGCAGATGCCATTGTTGAGTTGGCGCTTCAGATGAAAGCCAATAACATCGATTTGAACCAACAGCTCATGGTGTTAGCGCCTCAAAAACAGGGAGCTGCGGGAGTCAAAGCCCTCAATGCTCGCTTACAGCACGTCTTTAACCCTCCCAAAGATGGAGAACCTGAAGTCGTTACAGGAGATGTCGTGTACCGAGTATGCGATCGCGTAATCCAACTGGTCAATCGCTACGATACCACGCCGGCCGTGATGAATGGAGAAGGGGGTTGGGTTCTTGCCGTGGAATGTAAGCAGAAGCTAGTGACGGTGAAATTTGAGGGAGGTGCGATTGTTGACTATAAACCTGGTAACTTCGAGCAAATTGCCCACGCCTACTGTCTGACTTGCCACAAGTCTCAAGGCAGTGAATTTCAATATGTGATTATGCCCTTAGTGCTATCCAACCGCAGGATGCTGACTCGTCAGTTACTTTATACCACCATGACCCGTGCGGTGGGGACGTTTATTGCGGTGGGACAGTTGGAAGCGCTAAAAATTGCGGTGGCGACAGATAAACCGGCTCGCCGCTACACGCAGTTGAGCCAGTTTCTGCTTACACCCGCAGAAGATTTGATGGGTGCAATGGGGAGCTTAGGTACTGGAGGTGGATTAAGCCAAAAGAAATCCGGAAATGAAGTCACCATTGCCAGCCGACTGCGCGAGCGAAAGCTTGAGGCGACGAAAGGACAGATGACTTCTATCGGCAGTTTGGCTCTGCGGCTCTATGAAGATAAATTTGGACATCGCCCGACGAAACAACTGGAAGTTCTAGAAGGAATGCGGTTTAAGACTTACCACTATGGAGTTGAGGCGGTGGATTTGATTGACCGGGCAATTGATGCGGTTTTGAATTCGTAAAGGAATGGAGCCAGGATATCTGTACGCCCAGTGTAAGATAACTCGATTGAATTTAATAAGCTCGGTTAATCACACCGATAGGAATGAATAAATTCAATCCCTTGATTTTGTAAACAAATGTAAATATATTGAAAAACAAGGCAAGATTATTTGCTCGATATCATACAAAGCCTTAAATAACCGCAATCATACCGAACCATGACAACCACATTACAACGCGAGCGTACCACCTCCGTGTGGGAACAGTT
>CBKWLJ010000373.1:0-9617 GCA_966675205.1 uncultured bacterium | reverse complement strand
AATCGTCATGAGGTAGAGACGCTCTAAAATAGAGGGTATTGATAGGTGTTTATCATCAAGGGATTTATACCAAGTGACTTCTGCTACCTCGACTCAAACGGTTGAACTTGCTCCTAGCTATACAATTCCTTTGACATTAACTTTTGCGGCTATACCCCTGTTATTCATCCAAATCTGGGTAAGTTTAGCGATCGCGTTTTTGGGTTTGTTCCTCTTGTTTCAAACCGTCACCATCCGCCTACAATTTACACCAAACGCACTGGACGTTTATCGCTCACAGACATTGATTCGGCGTTTTCCCTATCAAGATTGGCAAAACTGGCGGATTTTTTGGCCATCAGTGCCCATCCTGTTTTACTTCAAAGAAGTGAATAGCATCCACTTTTTACCCATTTTGTTTGACCCTAAAATGCTTAGAACTTGCCTGGAAGAACGCTGCCCTCAAAGCTAATTGTAGTGATATCAAAATCAAGTTGGGGATGAACAACGAATAAACCGTTGGGTTGATACTATCATCTGCCTACATAAATTCCCCGAAAAGCAAGCAGAATTCTTTTTTATCCTTCTGAGTTAAGGTTAAGCGCGAAAAAGAAGCTATTAGTTGTTAATTAATACTTTGTAAATGAATTCAGACGAAGCCAAAAATCGCGATCGAGAACAAGCACCAGCTTTTGAAAAATTTAAGGCTCCACAGCAAGAGCTGGAAGATGAATGGTTTAATGATTTTGAAGAACCCACCCCTACAGAACCAGTTTCAGCACAACTTGCTTCTGAACAAGAGGGTTCCTTCGATAGCCCTTACTCTTCGACAATGCCGACGGCAAATGAGGAACCAAGCAACTTAGCAGCTAGTTCAGGTGCTGTGGATACAGAAGTGACAGGAATATTTGACTTGTCTGAGCCAATCTTGGCAGCGCCGCTCATGGACACGCTTCCGATTTCAGACGCGCAAAGCAACCGAGCTTCAGAATTGACCCCCTTAGACAGACAAAGTGCCACCCCAGAAGTGATAGAGCCAATCAATAGCGAACAAGTAGCCAATTTAACTCAAACCGTAGCTGACTTGAAACGTCAAGAGCAAGAACTCAGACGGCAAATCGCTATTTTACAAGAAACACAAAATAATCTTCTTTCTGAGCAGTTGACAAAAACCCAAGCGGCTCTAGAACGGATGGTGCAAGAGGGTTTACAAGAGTTAGAGCAACGCAAGCAGGCACTCTCGATTTCTATTGAACAACTAGAACGTCGTCGGGAACGTATTCGGGAAGAAATGCGAACGACATTTGCGGGTGTTTCTCAAGACTTGGCAATCCGAGTGCAGGGTTTTAAAGATTATTTAGTCGGGAGTTTACAGGATTTAGCCAGTGCCGCCGAACAGTTGGATTTAGTCCCCCCTGTAGAAACGACGACAACATCAAGGTTTGAGGTAGAAGAATCTTACGAATCCGAAACTGCTCCGACACCTCAATTTGCCGAGCAGAGATTTCAAGACCAAGTCAGGCAAATTCGTAATATTCTTGACCAATATCGAACGCTACCAGATTATTATGGGCCCCCTTGGCAATTGCGCCGCACGTTTGAGCCAATTCACGCTGAACGTGTTTCTAATTGGTTTTTCACTCAAGGGGGTCGTGGTGCGATCAAAACCATGGGTAGCCGTTTACAAAATATTTTGATTGCCTCAGCGGCAATTTCTGTATTGCGATCGCTTTACGGTGATCGCTTACGGCCTCTCATTCTGGGCAATACACCCGAACGATTAGGAGAATGGCGTCGTGGGTTACAAGACTGCTTAGGCATCTCTAGAACGGAGTTTGGCCAAGAACGAGGTATTGCTTTATTTGAAGAACCAGCCCCCTTGGTGCAAAGAGCGGATCGGTTGCTCACTCAAAAGCAACTCCCACTGATTATTGTGGATGAAACAGAAGACCTAATTAGTCTCTCAATGCTGCAATTTCCCCTGTGGTTAGCATTTGCGCCTGATCCGCAACAGATGTCTAGCTACTACCAGTATTAAAGAAGTAGGGAAGGAATTATGGTAGATCATCTTACAGTGATTGAGAGGAACATTAATGGGACTTGAGTTGATTTTAAGTGGCTTACTGTTAATCGCAGCTTATTTACTAGGCTCAATCCCTACAGGTTATCTGGCAGGACGCTTACTAAAGGGCATTGATATTCGGGAACAAGGTTCTGGATCTACTGGTGCAACCAACGTTCTGAGAACCTTGGGCAAGGGACCTGCAATCCTAGTGTTGCTGGTTGATGCCTTAAAAGGAGCCGGTGCGATCGCTTTAGTTAATGGCTTGTATGCCCTAACTCCTGCACCTGCAATTCCTGTGGCCTGGCAACCTTGGTTGGTTGCTGGAGCTGCTTTTGGTGCCCTTTTGGGTCATAGTAAATCCATCTGGATTAGTTTTACCGGAGGGAAATCGGTTGCCACGGGTTTAGGCGTTTTATTAGCCATGTCTTGGGTAGTAGGATTGTCAGCATTAGGCATATTTGCTGTGGTGCTAGCGCTGTCGCGGATTGTTTCTCTGTCCTCTATTTGCGCTGCGATCGCAGTTCCCGTAATGATGATTTTCTTCTTGGCTCCGCTCCCCTACCAATTGTTTGCAGGTGCCGCTGCTCTGTACGTAATATTAAGACACCAAAGCAACATTCAGCGTATACTCGCTGGTACTGAACCTCAGGTGGGTCAAAAATTGACGTCAGAAGCTAATAGCAATTAACGCTCAAGATAGCGCTATTGATGTGACTTTTTCAGGAAGCATTGCCTCTGTACTAGTGAAGAACGTTTAGAAGCACACATTTGGGATGGGGAATTAATGCAAGACACCAACACCGTGCTACAAGACGTGTTTAATGCCATCTCAACTGGCATCTTCGTTGTAGATGTCGCATCACTCAATGGCAGTGAGTTAAGAGGCGAAAATTTCCGGTTTGTAGTCATTAATCCTGCTTATGCACAGTTATTGTCAGTGCCCACAACGGCTTTAGTCGGCTTGAGCTTACACGAGTGCTTGCCCCCAGATATCGCTAACCGATTTTGTGCGAACTACCGTCGTTGTATAGAGCAACGCCAACCAATTAGCTACGCAGAATCCTTCGAGATTGAAGAGCGTAGTCGTATGGTGTTTACGACACTATTTCCTAAGCTGGAGGCTGATGGAAGAGTTTCACGCATCATTGGCTCGTCTCAGGATATTACTGCATTCCCAAGGCTAGACACCATCTCGAAGTCGTTTGAGGAACAGATAGAAACCCAAAAAGAATTACTCTCCACACTGATGCAAAATGCTCCTGTGGGCATTATTTCAACCGATGAATTCGGAAAAATTTTATTTGTCAATCCTACTTACGAGGCAATTTGTGGTTACTCGTCCCAAGAATTAGTTGGTCAAACTCCTCCCTATCCCTATTGGGACTTAGCCGATTTAGAGGTGATTAACCACGAATTTAAGCTAGCCATGTCAGGGGAGAAGGAAAATATTGAACTCTGGTTTACTCGAAAAAATGGTGAGAGATTTCTAGCTCGGTTAAGGCCAATTACCATTTTTGATGAACAGGGAAGTATCCGCCATCACTTAGCCACCATGGAAGATATTACCAAATACAAGCAAGCGGAAGCGGAGTTGTTAAAGGCTCTGGAACAAGAAAAAGAACTTAACGAATTCAAATCTCGCTTTCTTGCCATAGTTTCCCATGAATACCGCACTCCCTTGACGACTATTTTATCGTCTGCCGAATTACTCGAACGCTATATACATCGATATACCCAGGAGCAACAACTCAAACACTACAGACGGATTCAAAGTTCTGCCCAAACCCTAAACCAGCTCGTCAATGATGTATTGACTATGAGCAAGATGGAAGCAGGGAAACAGGAATTTAACCCCTTACCGTTGGATTTAATCATTTTTTGCCGTAACTTGGTAGAAGAGCTAAAACAGTCGCTCGGCAGTCAGCATAATTTGATCTTTACTCCTAAGGTGGATAGCAAGCTGATGGTACCAGGGGTTCACGCTGAAGTTTCTGCTTTTCTAGACGCTAAGCTGATGCGGTACATTATTAGCAATTTGCTATGGAATGCGGTTAAATATTCACCTCAAGGCAGTACAGTGAAGTTTGACCTTGGTTGCGATCAAGAACAAGCGATTTTGCGTATCCAAGATCAAGGGATCGGTATTCCTTTAGATGATCAAAAGCACCTTTTTAAGCCGTTTCAGCGAGGTAGTAATGTGAATTTTATCTCTGGAACGGGTTTGGGGCTGGCTATTGTTAAAAGTGCTGTAGACTTACATGACGGTAACATTACCGTGGAGAGTAAAGTTGGGGTCGGTACTACGGTGACAGTTACACTGCCTTTAACAGGCAGGAGCGATCGCATTTTTTCATCTGTTGAATCTTGAGTCCAGAAGCTGCGATCGCAACAATTTTTCCTCTCATTTTCTTCTAACCTAACTGTCGAGAGCGTTCCTTCGCCGCTACTACAGCTTCGATCAAAGCTGAGCGAAAACCAGCACGCTCCAATTCCCGTATCCCAGCAATTGTAGTACCACCAGGACTCGTTACCCGATCTTTGAGTTGAGCGGGGTGCAATTCGGATTGCTGCAAGAGTTGAGTGGTTCCGAGCACTGTCGAGAGAGCCAACTGAGATGCGATCGCTCTCGGTAGCCCCGCAGCAACCCCTCCATCTGCCAGCGCTTCAATCATCAAAGCCACATAAGCTGGCCCCGAGCCGGATAACCCCGTAACCGCATCCATCAACGATTCGGGTACCTCAACCACTTCGCCAACCGATTCAAACAGAGCAATAGCTTGTTCCATCTGACTTTTGCTGACAGTTTTTCCCGGTGCCAGAGCGGTGACTCCTGCCCCTACCGTTGCTGGAGTATTTGGCATCGCCCGGATGACTGGCTGATGCCCAAAAGCGGTTTCCAGTTTGCTCAAAGATACACCCGCTAAAATTGAAACCACTACAGGGAGAGATTTTTCCTCACTGGCACCTTGTCCAGTCCCTTGTGCCAGCTCTGTTGCTACCGTCTCAAATACCTGAGGTTTAATCGCCAATAGCAAAATATCCGATGCCGCCGCAGCGGCTCGGTTCTCTGATGTTACTTTGACACCATATTTCTGTACTAAGAAGTCTCGCCGGTCAGCTTGTGGCTCACTCACCAAGACTTCTTCAGGGTCATACAGTTGTTTAGCAATCAATCGGGATAATAGGGCTTCTCCCATTACCCCGCCGCCTATCATACCCAGCTTGATTGCCACCCTCGCCCCCTTTTCACATTAATCATTAGATGTCGGATTTTGGATCATAGAGCCAGTCTACAATCTCAAATCCTTACCTTGTTACTGAGCCATCCGCTCCTGTTCAGAAGCCCAGGCAGGAGCAGGGGCTGCTGGACGGTTAGGGCGCATTTGTGGCGATGAGACTTCGTGAACAACCCCTGACTGCGTGCTAACTTGAACACAGCTCGGTGTAAACAAGAAGATACTTTCACCAATTCGCTCTTGATGGCCATCGATCGCATAAGTGCCACCAGCCACAAAATCTACTGCACGTTGCGCTTGATCGGGGTCCATCATGGTTAAATTTAAAACCACCGACTTGCGCTCTCGCAGAGCTTGAATCACTTGCGGCATTTCTTCAAACGAACGCGGCTCAATTACCGCAACTTCAGAAATACCATTAACCGAGCCAGGCATTCCAATCACATTATTCATTGAAGTTGAACCCATTCCTGCTTCAGATCCTACAACGGTACGCTCCCGGACGCGACGGCGTGGTGTACGCTCTTCCTCTACCGGAGGCGGGGGTTGAACTGGTTGTTCTTGCTGATAGAGATTTTGGTAGGTTTCTCCATCATCTTCGTACTCATATTCATACTCTACTGGCTCGTTGAGACCTACAAAATCTCGAAGCTTAGTAAAAATGTTGTTCATTGTTCACTCTCCATCACAACTTTAGTTTGACGCTCAAAACCTGATGATCGGTTCTGTTGGAGGCAACCGTCTTTAACAGATGCTTTTTTTAGATTGAAACAAACAGAAGATAGCTATTGTACAGTGTGTCCCTCATAAGGGTCGCAGAAACGAGCCTTTTAAAATAAGTCAAAAGTATACATCAGCGAGAGTGAAAGCAGGTAGTTGTATAAACCCCCCTGTGTAATGGCAAACCCTTTCATAGGAACCCTATCGATTATAAAGTTCGGCTGGGAATATATTAGCCCATGGCTTGACCAAGAGGACGGGGGCAAGGAGTAGACAACCGAGAAAGAAAGGATTTTTTAAACCTTACAGGCTATAGACATTCAACTTAAGTTCAAGAGTACGCCTCGCCAATCCGGTATAAGGGGGTAGAACGTTAATTGTACATCTGGATTTCTGTTTGTTTCCCTTCACTCGATAAAACGTAAGCTTAAAGGGGCGGATAAAAACAAACCCATCGTTTGTAGGGACTCAAGCTTCCGTAAGAGTGCGGTCTAGAGACAATATTAGAAGATGCCGTGCCCAAATCTGAAAATACCAAGTTATAACTGTCGCCATAAAGGTTAGGACAGATTTAAGGGATGAAACGACCCCATATCAGTAATAAACATAATAGCCTTTTGCCCCCTGCCCTGGAGCCTTTGGCTATATTTATGGACAACTCCTAAGTTGTGCGCTCTCCAAAAATAATCCGTCCTAGCCGCACCATAGTGGCACCGGCTTGTACAGCAAGGCGGTAGTCTTCTGACATTCCCATCGAGAGTTCCTGCATGTGCAGATGTGACCAGTTTTGCTGCTTGATGTTTAAAGCCAGTTCACGGGTACGGGTAAAAACGTCAAGACTCTCCTGTTCGGATAATCCGAGGGGAAGAATGGTCATTAACCCTTGAATCTTTAGCGCCTCGCAGCGGTTCAGTTCGGGTAAATCCTTGAATAGGTCGGGTACCGTCCAACCATATTTATTGGGATCAGGCGCAATTTTGACTTGAAGGCAGACTTGCGGTTTGACAGACTGCTCAGTCGCTAATCGATTTAAGCGCTGGGCTAACTCTAGGCTGTCACAGGAGTGAATCCATTGAAAAAGTTGCAGGGCTTTTTTGGCTTTGTTGCTCTGGAGGTGACCGATAAGATGCCAGGTGAGATCAGGTAAATCGTTCAATTGAGCAATTTTGGCTTCAGCTTCTTGAATACGACTCTCACCAAAATCCCGAATACCAACAGCATAAGCCTCACGCATAGCATCTACAGGCACTTGTTTAGTGATGGCAATCAGCCGCACGTTAGTTGGGAGCTGTTGATGAATTGTGGCAATTCTTTCTGCAATGGAACCCGTCATCTGTTTGTCTTCCTTCCCCACCTCTAAAATGATTTATCCCCCTCAATCCTTGCGGATACGAGAAGAGACTCCACCTTCGTTTACATACTTTTGATGAATTAAGAAACTCGAAATAAAAATTTACAATTTAACATCTCCAGTGGGGCAGGTCACTGAAAGGTTCGTTGATGGATCTTCTGAAGCTGCTCAAAGTCTTGGGATGAACCCGTGCGACGGAGCAGGCGAAGTCGATTTTCCACTAATAGGCGAGCATCTGAACGACTAATCGGTTCAAAGGCAAGACCATCGGAAGCGGTTGTCACTAAAAAAAACAGTCGCTGGGCATAAAGAGTGGTGAATAATTCCTGGTTCTCTTCAACCATACAGACTCGAAAAAGCAAACCAAAGGTTGGGTGATTTAGGTAAGTTTCGGTGTTCATTCACATCCAAACTACAACTACCCATCCCCAAGAGGGGATTAGGAGGAGCCACCTAGCTCTCAAGCGCGCTGACTCCGATTAAACTATGCAGATGATAGCTTGATTCGGTATAGCCGGAGAGCCAGATACGGTATTAATTATGAATATTAGGAATATTTGAAGTGCTGACTCTAAGGAAAGCTATGGAGATGATAGCGTAGTTCGGTATTGTTAGAGTTGGTTTGCTAATTTTTAAGCATTATCAGGACGACGAGGGTTTCCTAGACGGGATTATGTGAGCTGAAAATTTTGAGCGCTGCAAGCTGAGCCTGTGCTTTGTGTAAGGACTCATACCATTCATGCTCTGGATTGCTATCCGCGACTATACCCGCTCCGACTTGACCCCAAACCTTAGAAGTTCTGGGTAGAACAGAAGGCTGAGAACTAAATAGAAGGGTACGAATCAAGATATTCAAGTCCAGATTACCGTGCTGGTCAATATAGCCACAGGAGCCATAGAACAAGCTGCGACGAACAGGTTCAAGCTCTTCAATAATTTCGATCGCGCGCACTTTAGGGCAGCCCGTAATTGTACCACCAGGAAACAAAGCACGGATTAGATCAACCCCGTCATACTCGTCACGCAAACGCCCAGTAACATTGCTGACAAGGTGCATTACATGGCTATAGCGCTCAATAGTGAAGAGTTCGTTAACCTCTACCGATCCCCACTCACACACTCGCCCCAAATCATTGCGCTCTAAATCAACGAGCATGATGTGTTCTGCTCTTTCTTTGGCATTGGCAATCAGCTCTTTTGCCAACTGTTGGTCGATATCGGTTGTGTTTCCTCGCGATCGCGTTCCAGCAATCGGTCGTGTTTGGGCTTGCCGCCCTCCTAGCTGCACCAATCTTTCTGGAGAACAGCTTATAATCTCACCCCAAGGGGTTTTCCAGTAGCTAGCAAAAGGAGAAGGATTGATTTGTTGTAGGGCGCGGTAAATCGTCCAACTCTCGGCTGTCGTGGCGGCCTCAAATCTCAGGGAAAGATTGGCCTGAAAAATATCACCTGCCTGGATATACTTTTTGGCTTGGATAACGGCAGCTTCAAAATCTGTTTGAGAACTTAGGAAACAGAAGGTTGAAGGTTGAAGGGGTTGAAGGTTGGAAGGTTGGAAGGTTGAAGGTTGTTCGGCGCAGCCGTTCCCGAAGGGTAGGTTGGAAGATTTGAGGTTTTGTTCAAGGCGTTGTTGTAACTGATCGAGTTCGGCTTCACTGTTGGCGGCTAACCATAGGGTTTGTTGAACGTGATCGAGGACAGCAAAGGCGGCGGGTTCATACCAGAAAGCAACAGGAAAGGGAAGTGGGTCAGATTTTAAATAAGGTAGCTGCTCTATTTCCCAGGCAAGGTCGTAGCCAAGCCAACCCAACCAACCACCAGTAAATGGAAGGTGAGAGGGTGGAACGTCATTTTCCTGTGTGCGTCTGGGCGTCTCCTTGTGTCCGTGTCCTTGAAGCTCTTCCCTTCTTGTCTGAGTGTTTTTTGCCTCTTTGTTGCTTGAAAAGGAGAGTAAACGGCGCAGAAAGGGTAAGATTTCCCCTACAGGAGGTGTCCACATTTGGGGGCATTCCTGCTGCACTTGAGGCATTCCTGCACAAATGGAGTATCGTGCTAGCTGGGGTTGATCGGGAGGAGTCGGGTATGGACTTTCGAGCAGGGTAGCAATTGGATCGGTATGCCGAAACAAGCAGTCAAATATCTGCGAACCTGTGCGGCATTCCAAAGGTAGCGATCGCCAATATCGATTTCGTTGCTGCTGTGTCATTGCTATCCCCTAAAATTCTCCGCCCCAACCCACTCGTAATCCCCAGAATACAAGCAAACT